>JBJEKE010000153.1:0-3463 GCA_051878475.1 Muribaculaceae bacterium
GAACTTATTGAAGAAGATGGACCCGAAACTTGATAATATACTTAAACTGGTGGTAGCGGCAGCACGGAACCACCCGGAGCTTGCTGAAGAATTGCGAAAGAAGTTGCCCACGACAACTTCTTCCGCAAATTCTGCATTGATAATACAGATAGGCAACGACGTAAAGCAGATACGCAATCTGCTCTCCATCGATGCCGATGTGAGTATCGATTATAGCTTTATTCCCGACAAAAACACTCGCAATCAGCTTATAATTGACAATCTGAGAATGGAGAATGCTGCTTACGATTTAAAGGTTAGCGAGATGGAGCGATTCTTTAACAGCTGTGTGAGTGCATTCCATCAGATTGAGAATATGCTTAACTATTTCTATCACACGAAATATCCGAATATCAATGATTTGCTTGATGAATTGGAGGATGCGACATGCGGCGATAAGTATCCGTTTATAAGGAAATCCGATGTAGAGTATAAGTCGGTTGTGGATGTTGCTGTTTTCTCTAAGGCGAATGCATATATACTTCGGTACATGAGTTATTCAAGGTATATCGCTTCAAATGTTGCCAGTCTGCGAAAGATACGCAACGAGGGTGCACATCGCTGCTCAGTGCTTTATGAAAAGGAAACAGATGGATTGGATAATTCGGTTAAGAATTTTCTTAAATACAACAGCACAATGGAGCAATTGCGCCATATAGTTGACGAGATTGCAAAATCAATAGCTTATGAGTTATGAGTGCGCCTGAGATAGGGACATCGAGCGAGGAGGAGCGCCGACAATATATTGAGCAGCGCTTTCGGTGCATTGCCAATTGCGAGAGCTGTGGCAATTGCCGTGTTCTGCATGGAAAAAGTGCTGACGAAGCCTATGCCGACTATATCGCCGGGAAGGCGAGTTTTATAGAAGTGAGCATGCGGCTTCGCCAGCAGTGAATGAGAGAGGATTAGCGTTTCAGCGAGTCGGAGAACGAATAAGGCGCGGCTTCAGGCTTGGTGCCACGGCTGTGGTTTGGTTTGTCGGACATGTCGACAACAATCGTCGTTCCGTCGGTGAGTTGCTTGTGAGTCAGATAGTTTTTATCGTACTTTTTCCCATTGATTGAGAGCGCATCGATATAGCGGTTGGCATGGCTGTTTGCCGGGGCATCGATAATCACCTTTTTGCCGTTTTCAAGGTTCAGGGTGAGATGCTTGAACAGTGGAGCGCCGAGTGCATACTGGTTAGACCCCGGGCATACCGGATAGAATCCCATGGCAGAGAACACATACCAAGCCGATGTCTGGCCATTGTCCTCGTCGCCGCAATAACCGTCGGGCTGAGCTGTGTAAAGGCGGTCGATGACTTCGCGAATCCAGTGCTGAGCCTTCCATGGCTCACCGGAATAGTCGTAAAGATAAATCATGTGCTGAATGGGCTGGTTACCGTGAGCATAGTTGCCCATGTTCATGATTTGCATTTCGCGGATTTCGTGAATCACCTGTCCGTAGTAGCTTTCGTCGAACACCGGAGGCACGGCGAATACCGAGTCGAGCATGTGGTTGAACTCCTGCTTGCCTCCCATTAGATTCATCAGGCCTTTAGGGTCGTGGAACACCGACCAAGTGTAGTGCCAGCTGTTGCCTTCGGTGAATGCATCGCCCCATTTCAGTGGATTGAAGGGGCTTTGGAATGTGCCGTCGGCATTTCGGCCGCGCATCAGACGGTGCTCAGGGTCGAATAGGTTGCGATAGTTGAGCGCGCGCCGGGCAAATATTCCGATTTCCGATTCAGGCTTGCCAAGCGCCTTTCCGAGCTGGTAGATGCACCAATCGTCGTAGGCATATTCAAGAGTACGGGCAGCGCTTTCATTGATGCCCTTGTCGTAAGGTACGTAGCCGAGCGTGTTGTAGAATTCATGGCCAAGCCGGCCGGTTGATTTCACTTTCGGGTGAACGTTATTGGTCCCGTTCACTACGGCTTCCCACAGCGTAGCGATGTCGTATCCGCGAAGGCCTTTCAGATATGCATCGGCAACAATTGAAGCCGAATTGTTGCCCACCATGCATCCGCGATGTCCCGGGCTGGCCCATTCGGGGAGGAACCCGCTTTCGCGATATGTGTTTGCGAGTCCTTCCTGCATCTTCACGTTCATCGAAGGATAAACGAGGTTCAGCAGAGGGAAGAGACAACGGAAAGTGTCCCAGAAACCGGTGTCGGTAAACATGTATCCAGGCAGAGTCTGGCCGTTATAAGGGCTGTAGTGAATGGGGTTGCCGTCGGCATCGATTTCGTAAAGCGAGCGCGGGAATAGCACCGAGCGGTAAAGGCAAGAGTAGAAGGTGCGAAGGCGGTCGATGTCGGGGTCGTCGATGGTTATGCGTCCCAGCACGTCGTTCCATCGAGCCAGCGCATCGGCCTTTATTCGGTCGAAGTTGCCGTCGCCCAACTCGGCGAGATTTCTGTGAGCCTGCTCATGGCTGATGAACGACGATGCAATGCGAGCATTCACCACATCGCCGCGCTTGGTGGCGAATCCCACGATTGCGCCCGCATGGTTGGCCTCGATGCCGAGGCGTCCGGCCACTATGTTGCCATCATCGACAGTTGCCACGTAAGAGAACGGTCGGTCGAACACAATCTCGAAGTAGTTCTTGAAGTTGTCGGGCACACCGCCACTGTTGCGAGTGGTGAATCCTACGATTTTGTTTTCAGCCGGAATGACTGTGATGGCCGAGCCACGGTCGAACGCGTCGATAACCACCATCGAGCTGTCGCATTGCGGGAATGTAATTCTCATGGCCGCGGCACGCTCGGTAGGAGTGATTTCGGCAGTTACGTCGTAGTCGGCGAGATATACCTTATAGTAATAAGGGCGTGCGTTTTCGGCCTTGTGCGAAAACCAGCTGGCGCGCTTGTCCTGGTCGAACACCGGAGTGCCGGTGGTGGGCATAATTGAAAATTGGCCATAGTCGTTGATCCAAGGACTTGGCTGGTGGGTTTGCTTGATGCCACGTATTTTATCGGCATCGTATGTGTAAGCCCATCCGTTGCCCATCTTTCCGGTTTGCGGAGTCCAGAAGTTCATACCCCATGGAAGTGCAATTGCCGGGTAGGTGTTGCCTGTGGAAAGAGAGAATTTCGATTGAGTACCCACAAGGGTGCTCACATATTGAGTGATACCCTCATCGGGAATCGAGGCCTGGCATATAAATGCTAAAGAAGCAAGAATGATGGTGATAGAGCGGGTGAACAGTTTTGTCATTTTACAAAAGGAGGTTTAAGGAGTTTTTTGAATTAGGTTATATTGATGTTGTGATGCAAAAGTAGTAAAAATGTGGCAATTGCTTGCATATAAAGTTAATAATTGCTTATTTAGCGAGAGAAAAAATATGATTGTTAACCAATTCTGATACGTAAATTCAAAAGGTCGGATGGAATTGATTGAAAATATGAGTGCACGCATCAAGGACTTCATCGGTCCGT
>JBJEKE010000154.1:0-14571 GCA_051878475.1 Muribaculaceae bacterium
TGAGGGAGTCGGGGGGGATGGGCTCTGACCTTTCGATGACACTCGACGGATTCAGCGGCAAGCATATAAAGGTGTTTATCGACGGAGTGCCGCAGGAAGGTGTGGGCGAGGCCTTCGGTATCAATAACATTCCGGTGAACTATGCCGAACGCATAGAAGTGTATAAGGGTGTGGTTCCTGTAGGATTCGGCACTGATGCCCTGGGCGGTGTGATAAATATCGTTACCGGGAAGCATCACAAGGGTTGGTCGCTCGATGCCTCGTACACCTACGGCTCGTTTAACACCCACAAATCGTTCGTTGACTTCTCATACATTTCAGCTGGAGGATTCACTTTCGAAATGAATGCGTTCCAGAACTATTCCGATAACAACTATTGGGTTGATACTCCGGTGGAAGTGTTTAATGCCGACGGCACCACGATGCTCGACACCTCGAACAATCAGCATGTGCGCCGTTTCAACGACACTTATCACAATGAGACGGTGTTGGGCAAAATAGGCGTTGTAGACAAATGCTGGGCCGACCGCCTGATGCTGGGACTCGGATACTCACATATGTATAAGGAGATACAGACAGGTGTGGTGCAAAAGGTAGTGTTTGGCGATAAACACCGTCATGGCTATTCATTGATGCCATCGCTGGAATATCAGAAGCACAATTTCCTGACCAAAGGGCTTAGCGTGACGCTTACCGCCAACTACAACCACAACATTACCCAGAATGTCGACACTGCCTCATATCGCTACAACTGGCTCGGCGAAAGAAAATACCAGGCTGGCACTCTTGGCGAGCAGAGCTATCAGGACAACCGGCTTACCGGCGACAACTGGAATGCAGCACTCACAATGAAGTATTGGCTTGGCAGTAAGGGCAATCTGGTGCTGAACCATGTATTTAATTCGTTTCATCGCAATAACACTCCTACGGTTGGAATCACATCGTCGCAAGCCGATGCATTTGGCAAAATCACGCGAAAGAACATCACAGGACTGTCGTATACTTTCATGCCGAGCGTGAAATGGAACGTGTCGGTGTTCGGAAAATACTACAACCAGTATAATTCCGGTCCGGTGTCGACATCGGCAAGCGGCTCGACCGATTATGTGCTGCTTACCAATACTACGAGTTCGCTGGGATTAGGGGCGGCGGGTACATACTATATCCTTCGTGGATTGCAGACAAAACTGTCGTATGAGCGTGCCGTACGATTGCCCACCAACGAGGAACTATTCGGAGACGAAGACCTTGAGTTGGGTTCAATTGGGTTGAAACCGGAGCGGAGCGACAATGTTAACGTGTGTCTAAACTACAATGGCAACATTGGCAAGCATAACCTGTATGCTGAAGGTAGTTTTATATTTCGCGACACAAAAGATTACATACAACGACGGATAGGAACATATACCGGCAACAAGACATATGCCTCCTACCAAAATCACGGTAAGGTGCGAACCACCGGCTACACTATCTCGTTGAGATACAACTATGCCGATTGGGTGAGTGTTGGCGCTTCGCTGACCGACCTAAGCGTGCGTGACAATGTGAAAACCCTGAATGAAGGCTCGGAACAAGCCAACCTGACATATAAGGACCGTATTCCTAACCAACCCTATCTGTTCACCAACGGCGATATCAGCCTGTTTTGGAAAAACTGTGGTGGAAAGGGACGTACACTGTCAGTAACCTACGACAACTTCTATCAGCACAGTTTCCCTCTCTATTCTGAAAGCCTCGGGCTCAAAGAGAGCAAGGATATGGTGCCGTCGCAGTTCTCGCACAATGTGAGTGTGTCATATAGCCTCGGTGGCGGCATGTACAATGTGTCGCTCGAATGTCAGAACTTCACCGATGCAAAACTATATGATAACTTCAGCCTGCAAAAGCCCGGCAGGGCATTTTATGCCAAACTGAGAGTGGCTCTGGGAAGCAACAATGTGAAAGGCCACAGAGTGAAAGGCAGAAGAAACAGAAACAAATAACTAAACATACTATAATTCAATGAAAAAGTACTACATCAATGCCCTTGTGGCACTTTCTGCATGCCTTGCACTTGTGGCATGCTCCGACAATGATGAACCCGTAATTGACGGCACGGTAAGCGACAGCGAAGTGGCAGCCTATGTGATTGCCGCGCAATCATCGGGCGCCAGCGGCACGGCTGCATATCTTGTTACTGCCACCGACCTTTCCGATGGAATGGTAACCACTCTTGGCAACGGTTTCGAAACCGCATACACCTCGGCAACCACCTGGATTTTCTATGGCAACAAGTACCTTTATCGGCTTGCCTACAACTATGGTTCGGCTGGCACCACTGCCGCTTATTATCTTGATGCCAATGGCATGATCAAGCAACGCGCCAAGGAGTATAACATATTGAATTTCACCACCTATGGCATTTATAAGGACAAAATCATTGCTGCCGATGCTTCGTCGGCTACCGATACAAAAGACGCACAAGGCAATGCTGCCTATGGTGTCCATTTTTCGGTAATCGATGTCGAAGCAGAGACTACCGGCACCAAGACACTTATCACCGAGGACTTCCTCGGCAACAAAGAGCGGGTTATGTTTGCCGGCCTGCTTGAGGCAAACGGCAAAATCTACACAGCTGTAGTACCATTAGGCCTTTCGCCTTATGGCGTGGCTGCCGGCGGTGTACGACCCGGCTATGAAGATCTCGTTGCATCGTCGGATGGTGGCTCCGGTGGTGGCCAATACATAGCCGGCACACTCACAGGCACACAGTATCCTGATGAATGTTGGGTGGCTGTGTTCGATGACGACACATTCACCAATCCCACACTCATCCGCACCGACGGAGTCAGCTGGGCTGCCGGACGTATGCGCTCGGCTTACTATCAAACCATCTGGGCTGCTGATAACGGCGATGTGTATGTGTTCTCGCCATCGTTTGCCAAGTCGAATAGCGATGCTCGCCAGAAGACCACACTCAACTCAGGCGTAATGCGCATAAAGTCCGGTGCTACAGCTTTTGACTCAAATTATGCGCCATTCGATATCGAGCAGGTTTCGGGCGGGAATGCAGTGTATCGTTGCTGGCATATTACTGCCGACTATTTCCTGCTGCAGATGTACACCCAAGGTCTTAACGTGCAGGGCACAGGCACTACTATGATGGCTATTTACAAAGGCGACAGTCGCGAATTCAAATATGTGAGCGGATTGCCAGATCCTGATGTAGTGGCTTCGTTCAGCAAGACCCCTTACACTGAGAATGGATACTGCTATACCACAGTGGTAACAACCGACGGGGCAAAGCCAACCATTTATAAAATCGACCCCGTTTCGGCCACTGCCACTGCCGGACTGGCCGTTGAGGCTGACGAAATCGGTGCAATCGGAAAACTAATCAACATCACTGAATAACTACAAAAATTACAGCTAAAATGTCACGTTTACTTAAGAAAATCCACTTGTGGCTATCGGTGCCTTTCGGCATCTTCATCATCCTGATATGCTTTTCTGGTGCCACAATGGTGTTTGAGAAAGAGATAACAGAATGGTGGCAGTCAGACCTTTACAAAGTGGCCGAAGTGAAGGAACAACCACTGCCTCTCGACAGTTTGATGCGCATAGCCGAGGCGGCGTTGCCCGACAGCATTGAGATAACCAGCGTTACAGTGTCGTCCAATCCAGAACGCCCTTACCAAATCACTCTGTCGAGGCCACGCCGTGCATCGATGTTTATCGACCAATACACCGGTGAGGTGAAAGGACGATATCAGCGATTGCCGTTTTTCGACACAATGTTCCATTTGCACAGGTGGCTGTTGTGCAATGCCCAGAGTGCAAATGGTGGAATGTCGATAGGCAAACTGATTGTGGGCATCACTGTGATTGCTTTGGTGATAATACTCATCACCGGCATTCTGATGTGGCTCACCAACAAGCATCGACCGCTGAGGAAAAGCCTCACCATTTCGTTCACTAAGGGCTGGATGCGATTCTGGCACGACCTGCATGTGGCCGGCGGCATATATGCCACCATATTTTTGCTTGCAATAGGTCTCACTGGTCTAACTTGGTCGTTTTCGTGGTATCGCTCGGGCTTCTATTCCTTGTTCGGTGTTGAAGCTTCGGCCAGCAATGGACATGGTGGCTACGGAGAGCGGCAAGGACATAGTAGCGAAGTCCATAGGGGCCGTGGTGCAGAAAACCATGGTGGAGGCGATCTGGGCCGTCGCGGACATCGTTCACCATATCGCCATTGGCAATATCTGCTCGAAACCGTTGCCGATGAGAATCCCGGTTATCGACAGATAACGTTGAAGAAAGGCTCTGTTGAAGTGGTTCCGGCTGGCAGAAATAGCCTCAGAGCCACCGACAAATATTCCTACGACCGCCGTAGCGGCGAAATCACCGAGGTGAAGCTTTATAGCGATGAAGACCGAGCTGCAAAGTTGCCGAGCGCCATCTATATGGTGCATGTTGGCAGCTGGGGTGGATGGCTGACACGTATTATCAACTTCCTGGCGGCCATTTTGGGCGTTTCGCTTCCGCTCACCGGATATTATCTGTGGATTAAGCGGCTGTGTCGTAAAAAACAAGCACCAAAATAAGGCGGGAAATAAAAAATCCATAATTATGAAAGTAAAGTAGGCTGCGCGATATTAACTTTGCTTTGTAAATTCTGAATAAAGTGGTCAATGTATATAAAGTTATTGGTATTTACTGTGTTGCTGTTTTGCGGATTACAGGCAGATTCCCAAGAAGCCGACGACAGCCTACGCTTGACGCACGAGATAGACGAGGTGGTGGTGCGAGCGCGCTCTAATGGCAAGATGCTGTCGAAGATAGCCAACACCGAGCTAATCGGCCGAGGCGAACTGGTGCGTGCGGCATGCTGTAATCTCGGCGAATCGTTCACAACGAATCCGTCAGTCGACGTTACCTATAGCGATGCGGCAACCGGAGCGCGGCAGATAAAGCTGCTGGGGCTGAGTGGCACATATGTGCAGATGCTCATCGAGAATGTGCCCAATCTGCGCGGTGCCGGTATCCCGTATTCGCTGGGATATGTGCCCGGTCCTTGGATTCAATCGATTCAGGTGAGCAAGGGTGCAGCAAGCGTGAAGAATGGTTACGAGAGCATTACCGGCCAAATTGACGTCGAGTATCTAAAACCTCAGGGCATCGACGGATTCCGTGGCAATGCCTACCTTGATTCCGAACTTAAGCAGGAATTGAATATCGATGGGAGTGTGCACCTTACCGACCGGTTGTCGGTGGGTGCACTTCTGCATTTTGAAAACCGGCAGACCGACCACGACAAGGACGATGACGGCTTTATGGACATGCCCAAGTTGCGGCAGTTTAACGGGATGTTACGTATGGCATACGTGTCGCCCGAATGGATTAGCCAGCTGAGTGTTAAGGCCTTGCGCGATGAACGAGTGAGCGGAACAAGCCATCACGCCAACATGAACCACGATATTCAGCCCTACGAAATCTGGATAAATACCAACCGATACGAGTTGCAATGGAAAAACGGCATTCCGCTTAACTCTGACAACAACACATCGCTGGCTTTGATGCTCCATGGTTCGATTCACGATGCCGAAAACCGCTTCGGCTCAACTCAATATGATGTTAACCACAAGAATGGCTATGCACAGCTGATGTTTGAAACAGATGTTTCGGCAGAGCATAACATAAGTGTTGGTGCCCAGGTGAATTACGATGGCTTTGACGAAATACTACTGCTCGAACGGATAGACGGCATGGCTGCCAACTTGTTGGCGCACCCGAAAGAAACCACAACAGGAGTGTATGCACAGTACACCTACAAGTTGGGTGAAATGCTTACGGTGATGCCCGGAATACGTTGGGATTATTCATCGGTGTATGGCGGATTCATGACCTCTCGGCTTCATGTAAAGTATTCACCGATAAAGCAGCTCACACTCAGGGCTTCGGCGGGGAAGGGATTCCGCTCGCCGCATGTCATTGCCGAGAACATTTCGCTGCTGGCAAGTGGTCGTACTTTCATAGCGGCCGATGAGCTGCGGCAAGAAGAGGCTTGGAATTATGGCGTGTCGGCTTCGCTCAACACCACCATCGCCGACAGACCACTGCAAGTGAATATCGACTATTATTATACTCACTTCATTAATCAGACGGTGCTCAACATCGATGGCTCACAGGGTGGCGATACATTCAGCTTCGAGAACCTGTCGGGGAAAAGCTACAGCCACACTTGCCAAATCGATGCCACATATCCAATTTTTGGGGGAGCCAATGCCACTGCAGCTGTGCGTTATACCGATGCCCGAACCACCTACGATGGTGTGCTTCGCCGCAGACCTCTCTCTTCACGTTATAAAGGCATGCTCACCATTAGCTATGCCACTCCACTGGAATTGTGGCATTTCGATGTTACCGGCAGCATTAATGGCGGCGGCGAACTTTACGACCACTCGCGGTATCCGTCTTATTTTCAACTTCAGGCACAGGTGACACGCGATTTTCCTCATTTTTCCGTTTATATAGGTGGTGAGAATCTTACTAACTATACCATAAAGAACCCGATTGTTGGGGCCGACAATCCTTGGTCGTCCAAGTTTGATGCTACCCAGGTTTGGGGCCCGACAACCGGCGCCATGGCATACATTGGAGTGAGATTCACATTCGAGAAATACTAATTGTAACGAGTGCGATATGAAAAGATTTTTGTTTGCAATTATAGCAGTTGTCACAGCTTCTGGCTTGGCGGTGGCCAATGCAAAGGATGCAAAGGTCGATACACTGTGCGTAACTACCACGCCACAAATGCATTGTGCCAACTGCGAGAAAAAAATCAAGAGCAACATACGCTTTGTAAAAGGAGTGAAGAAAATACAAACTTCTGTGCCACTCCAGAAGGTAACCATTGTGTACGATCCCGACAAAAGCGACTATAAGGCAATTGAAACTGCATTCGCCAAGATTGGCTATACAATAAAGCCGGTTTCATCGGAAACAGTCTCGGATAATAACAATTAATGAATGTGGTGTGTCCCTCGCTGCATTGTGGCTGTGAGGACAGTGATGGTGTTGTGGGTGCAGTTTGGGGGCTAAAATGTTTGCGATTCGGTGGCAATGTAGTAATTTTGTGGACAGAAAACAATATAAACCAATAACGATATGAGCAATCAACGGTATGATATGCGCGGGGTATCGGCCTCGAAAGAAGATGTACATAATGCCATTAAGAATGTTGACAAGGGGCTTTATCCAAAAGCTTTCTGCAAGATTATCCCCGATATCCTGGGGGGTGACCCGCAGTATTGCAATATCATGCATGCCGATGGAGCAGGCACAAAGTCGTCGCTTGCTTATATGTATTGGAAAGAGACCGGCGACCTTGGCGTGTGGAAAGGTATTGCCCAGGATGCTCTGATTATGAACATCGACGACCTGCTTTGTGTGGGTGCTACCGACAACATTCTGCTTTCGTCGACCATCGGCCGCAACAAGATGCTTATCCCCGGCGAGGTGATTGCTGCCATCATCAATGGTACGGAAGAACTCCTTGCCGAACTTCGCGAACTTGGTGTGAACATTTACAGCACCGGCGGCGAAACTGCCGACGTGGGCGACTTGGTGCGCACCATCATTGTGGACAGCACGGTAACTTGCCGCATGAAGCGCAGCGATGTTATCAACAATGCTAACATTAAGGGCGGCGATGTGATTGTGGGCCTTGCGTCGTCGGGACAAGCCACCTACGAGCGCGAATACAACGGCGGTATGGGCAGCAACGGCCTCACTTCTGCCCGTCACGATGTGTTTGCCAAGTATCTTGCCGAGAAATACCCTGAAAGCTACGACGCCAATGTGCCGGACGAACTGGTTTACTCCGGCGGTAAGCACCTTACCGATGTCGTTGACGGCTCGCCCATCGATGCCGGAAAGCTCGTGCTTTCGCCCACCCGTACCTATGCTCCGGTGATTAAGCGTCTCCTTGATGAGATGCGCCCGAAAATACACGGTATGGTACACTGTTCGGGTGGCGCTCAGACAAAAATCATGCACTTTGTTGAAAACAAGCATGTCATTAAGGATAATCTGTTCCCTGTGCCGCCTCTGTTCCGTCTCATTCGCGAGCAGTCGGGTACCGATTGGAAAGAGATGTACAAGGTGTTCAATATGGGTCACCGAATGGAAATCTACCTCAGCCCCGATGATGCTACCCGGGTTATCGAGATATCGAAATCGTTTGGAATCGATGCACGCATAGTTGGCCGCGTTGAGGACGCTCCAGCCAATAAACTCACCATCAGCAGTGAGTTCGGCACATTCGAATACTAAGCCGTAAACATTTTACACTCAACAATATGCGCCGGTTGCCACTGTTCGCCATTGCCGTGATATCGCTTGTCGTGATGGCTGTTTCATGTGGCCACCGCAGCGATGCGTCGTCCGACGATTCGCTGCCCACTATCCCCGACACTCTGCGAGTGGGCACCCTGTATAGCCCTACATCCTATTTTATTTATAAAGGCGAGGAGATGGGTTATGAGTACGACCTTATGCGAAAAGTGCTTTCCGACCACAATGTGGCAATGGAGGTGGTAGTGGCTCACAGCATCGACTCGATGATTGTTATGCTCAACGACTGCCGTATCGATGTGATAGCCTACGAGATACCCATTACATCGGAATACAAGAGCCGAGTGCTGCATTGCGGCCGCGAGAACATCACACACCAGGTGCTGGTGCAGCCTCGTGGCGATTCGCTTATAACCGATGTCACACAACTTGTGGGCCGCGATGTGTATGTCGAGCAGAACTCAAAATATGAATACCGTCTGCAGAATCTGAACAATGAACTTGGAGGCGGCATCAACATCCATTCCATGCCGCAGGACAGTCTTATCACTGAAGACCTCATCGGCTTGATTTCGGAAGGTAAACTGCCGCTTACCATCGTCGACAGCGACATTGCACGCCTTAACAAGACCTATTACGACGACATCGATATATCGCTGGCTGTAAGTTTTCCGCAGAGAGCCTCGTGGGCAGTGCGAACCGACAACAATGTGTTGGCCGATTCAATTAATGCCTGGGTGTCGACGCGCGAGGACGAAACCATTGCAAAATCGTTGCTCAAGCGATATTTCGAAATCAGCAAGAACCGCCGTGCCCCGGGATTCGGGCAGGCGTTCGACCATAAGCATCACCGCATATCGCAATATGACTATCTGTTTAAGCGTTACGCTGCCCAAATTGATTGGGACTGGCGGCTATTGGCAGCTCAAGGCTATGCCGAGTCGCAGTTCGACACCGCAGTGGTGTCGTGGGCAGGCGCGCGTGGCATAATGCAGATAATGCCTGCCACAGCAAAGGCATATGGCCTCTCGCTCGACAGTATCACCGACCCCGAGCGAAACATTGCCACCTCGGTGCTCGTAATTCGAGGTCTTAACCGCCAGCTCTCGAAGCTGGTGCCCGACAAGCAGGAGCGCCTGAAGTTTATTATTGCAGCTTACAATTCGGGCATAGGCCATGTGTACGATGCCATAGCACTTGCCCGCAAATACGGCAAGAATCCCGAGGTATGGGAATCGAATGTGGAAGATGCGATACTTATGAAGGCAAATCCGGAATATTTTAACGATGATGTATGTCGTTTTGGATATTTTAAGGGAAAACAAACGGTAAACTATGTTGTAGAAGTGCAGAAAATTTATGAACTTTACCAACATAAAATACCTAAGTGATAATTATTAATGTTTTGAAACTATGAGAAGGAAATTGACTATTGTTGCTGTAGCACTCACTCTTGTGTGCTCAATGATGTTCACATCGTGCATTGGCCGTTTTGCACTCTTCAATAAAGTAAAGGATTGGAACAATCAGGTGGGAAGCAAATTTGTCAACGAACTGGTGTTTGTGGCTTTCTGGATTGTCCCGGTTTATGAAATCACTGCACTTGCCGATGTGTTGGTGATTAATTCCATTGAATTCTGGTCGGGCAGCAACCCGGTGGCATATAACACTACGAAGGCCATCGACACCGAGAATGGCCGATATCTGGTGCATTGCGACAAATCGGGCTATACCATTACCAGCGAGCGCGACAATTCGGTGGTGAAGCTTGCCTTTAACGACGAAGATGATTCGTGGTCGGTACTGACCGGCGATGTTGATATCAAGTTCATGCAGTTTGTTGACGACACTCATGTAAAGATGATTGGTCCCGACGGCGATTACCGCACTGTTGAACTGAACGAGGCCGGTGTGTATGCCTATCAGCAGCTTGTCCTCGGCAGCAGCATGGCACTGCGTTGATGCAGCAGCCGCATGGAAAGAAAGTTCGCCACGGTGAATAGCAATGCGCTTCATCGTGGCGAACTATTTTTGAGCATCGTGCATCTCAAATGTGCCTTAATTATCTCGTGCCTGTTTGCGGCGGTCGCAATAGCGGGTTACTGCTGCAAACAGCAGCAACAGCACAGCCGATATCAAGCCTATTGCGGCAAAGTAATACCAGATGTAATGGGCATTGGTGCTGGCAGCCACCCAAGCTTCGTGATCGGCAAAGAGAGCCGGGTCGGGACAATATTTGGTGAGCAGAATGCCGGAGATTCCAAATCCGAATATCGACGACAGGAATGAATCCAGGTGGCTGAATCCAAGATACAGTCCTTCCTCGCCTTTCGGTGCCTGAAGCGAGAAGTATTCAAGGTATCGTGGCGATATGAAGCATTCGGCGAGTGCCTGAAACACTATGCCCACAATCATCATCAGTGTGATGTTCGACATCCCGCCGATTATCTCGCTCTCAAGCAGGTTGCCGCAAGCCATCAGTAGCGCCGATACCGGAATAAGGAACATGCCGATGGTTATCGATGTAATGGCCGATCGCTTGGCCATCAGTCGTGTTACAGCGCCTACGCACACCACAACAACAAATGGGTTGACGTTGGCAATCCATCCCGGGCGGGCAGCTTCGCCGGCCATTCGGATTACGTATTTCGGCATGGTGGCATAAAGTTGTTGTTGCACTATCCAGAATCCGGTGACTATGAGAATCAGCGACAACAGCCGCCAATTGGTAAACACTCGGGCAAATCCGGTGGCGATGTCGCGAAGACTCTTTCCCTCACCGGCGGTATGAACCGAATGATATAGGAATATTACAGCAACGAGCGCCGCCAGTGTCATCGCAGCCGAAAAATAGTTGATGGCAATGTAAGCCTCTTCACCAATAACGTGTCGCAGAGGGTCGACAATCGATTTGCCTGTGAATGAACCGATATTCACCAGCATATAGAATATTGAATATCCGCGGGCACGGTTCTCGCTGGTGGTTTCCTTTGCCACCGATGCTGAGATGGTGGATTTTATGAACGAGCCGCCCACCATCAGCACAATCATAATCGGCACAATAATCCAACGAAGCGACGATTGCTGCAAGCCGTTGAAATGTGTAACCTCGCCGTACTCCACCAGTCCGGTGCATTCAAGGAATGTCGGGAGCAGAGCGAGCCCCAGATAGCCGGTAGAGAGCAGTGAAAATGCAATGATCAGCGAGCGTCGGAACCCTATTTTGTCGGCATAGGCGCCGGTGAATATCGGTAGCAGATATAGTCCGCCCGAAAATAAGCCCGAAATCATGCTCGCCTCGAAATCGTTGAAGCCCAGTGTGTTCGACAGATAAAGAGTGATTACAATGAAAATGGCATAGTATGCCATTCGTTCGAGCGCTTCCACTGAGTTACTCACCCAGAACGCGCGGCTATAACCTTTTGTTGACAGTCTAAGCATTGTTTATATAGAATGAAATAAGGCCGCCCGATATGAGCGGCCCTTTGCTTTGTTGTTAATTATTTGTCCGATAGTGCTTTGTGCATATGCTCAGCGGCTCGACGGCCGTCGCCCATTGCAAGAATCACAGTGGCTCCTCCTCTCACTATGTCGCCGCCGGCAAAAATGTCGGGAATCGACGACTGCATCGTGGCTTCGTCTACCACAATTGTATGGCGGCGGCTCACCTCGAGCCCTTTAACCGAATTAGGCACCAATGGGTTTGGCGAAACGCCCACACTCACTATTACCAAATCGACGGGGACATCGATAATTGCACCTTCTACCGGCACCGGCGAGCGGCGGCCCGATTCATCGGGTTCGCCAAGTTCCATACGTTGCAGTCGCATGGTCGACACACGGCCAATTTCGTTGCCGATATATTCGATTGGGTTATGTAGGGTCATGAATTCCACTCCTTCTTCCTTGGCATGCTTTATTTCTTCGTGGCGGGCCGGCATTTCGTCTTCAGAGCGACGATACACAATCATGGCTCGGTCGGCACCCATTCTGAGTGCGGTTCGCACCGAGTCCATTGCAGTGTTGCCACCACCTATAACGGCGATGTTCTTGCCCATAAGCACCGGAGTGTCATAGTCGTCGCGTCCGGCTCCCATGAGGTTGATGCGCGTGAGGTATTCATTGCTCGACATTATTCCGTTTAGGTTTTCGCCCGGAATGTTCATGAATCGAGGTAAACCGGCGCCTGAAGCAACGAAAATGCCCTTGAACCCGAGGTCGTGAAGCCCATCGATGGTAATGGTCTTGCCTATGATGCAGTCTTTCTCGAATTTCACGCCGATAGCGCGAAGTCCGTCGATTTCAGTGTCGACAATCGAGTTGGGCAGACGGAATTCTGGGATGCCATATTTCAATACACCGCCAATTTCGTGCAGGGCCTCGAACACGGTAACGTCGTATCCGTTCTTGGCCATGTCGCCGGCAAACGAAAGCCCGGCGGGTCCGCTACCCACTACAGCCACCTTGATGCCGTTGGCCGGAGCCACGTCGGGAAGGACAGCCTTGCCTGAATTGCGTTCAAAATCGGCTGCAAAGCGTTCGAGATATCCGATAGCCACCGGGTCCTTCTTCATCTTGGTGTGGATGCAACGGCTCTCGCATTGCTTTTCCTGGGGGCAAACACGTCCACACACAGCAGGCAGTGCGCTGGTGAGTTTAATCACACGGGCAGCTTCGGCAAATTCTCCACGTTCGATGTTCTTGATGAATGTAGGTATGTTTATGCCCACTGGGCAGCCGGTGATGCATTGCGGGTTCGGGCAGTCGAGGCATCGGAAAGCCTCGGCTTGAGCCATTTCGGCAGTTAGGCCTTGGTTTACCTCTTCAAGACGGTGCTCAACGCGATATTTCGGGTCAAGTTCCGGCATTTTCACTCTTGTGCGGGCTGTACGCTCCTTGGCTGTTGCCTGTTCGCGGAGAGCGATGCGCCATTGGGCATCGCGCGATATATTGTTATTGTCCATCGTTTTCTGTTAATTATAAGCTTTTAGGCGTAATAGCATCTCGTCGAAATTCACTTGGTGGGCATCGAATTCAGGGCCGTCGATACATACAAACTTTGTTTGCCCGCCAACGGTAATTCGGCACGCTCCACACATTCCTGTGCCGTCAACCATCACTGTGTTGAGTGAGCATACGGTGGGAATATCGTATTTCTTGGTAAGCAGTGCCACGAATTTCATCATTATTGCCGGGCCAATGGTTACCACTTGGTTGACCTTCTCGCGAAGAATCACCTCTTCAACCCCGGCTGTAATAAGGCCTTTCTTGCCATACGAGCCGTCGTCGGTCATTATCACCACTTCATCGGAATATTGGCGTACCTGCTCTTCGAGAATCACCAGTTCGCGGGTACGTCCGGCGAGCACGCTTACTACTCTGTTCCCTGCTGTTTTCATTGCCTTGATGATGGGCAACAGTGGAGCAACGCCCACACCACCGCCACAGCACACCACGGTGCCTACTTTCTCAATGTGGGTGGCTTGGCCCAATGGGCCTACTACGTCGGTCAGATAATCTCCGGGTTCAAGAGCACATATTTTCTTGGTTGAATCGCCAACAGCTTGAATGACAAGTGTTATGGTGCCGGCATCGATGTCGGCATCGGCGATGGTCAACGGAATGCGTTCGCCATGCTCACCGCAGCGCACAATCACAAAATGCCCTGCACGACGCGATTTGGCTATCAGCGGTGCTTCGACCAGCAGCTTCACTACGTTGGCCGAGAAATGCTCCTTGCTCAGAATCTTGTTCATTTGGTTATATCGGTTTGATTTTAGGATTATTCTACAAATTTAGTTGAATTATTGAAATGGAGAAAATTTAGGATTAAAATTTGTGCAGCCCGCATATGCATTCGGTGGCAGTATTTCAATGATTATGAGTATTTTTGCATACAAAATAATTGTGGCGAAGTTTATGCGATATACAATTGAAGATAAAGATGGATATCGTCTTGTTACTACTGACGACGGAATGCAGATAGGATATAGCCCCGAGTCGGGACTGGCGATTATTGAGATAGATGGCCTTCCTTTCAAGGATTTTACAGGCACAGGCCAGTTACTTCCTTACGAAGACTGGCGTCTGCCGGCCGAGCAGCGTGCAGCCGACCTTGCAGCGCGTCTGAGTATCGAGGAAATTGCAGGGTTGATGCTTTACAGCCCGCAAAACTGGCTGCCGATGCCAAACGACACGTATGGGGAAACGCTCCCGCTTTCCGTGTTTGAGAAG
>JBJEKE010000155.1:0-3444 GCA_051878475.1 Muribaculaceae bacterium
ATTGTGCAGAAATTTGAGCATAATGGTTTTTGTTTGTTAAGTTATTGCATTCCAACGCAATGGAATCAAAAGCGAGCCAAATGGCTACTCGTTTTCGGGTGCAAAATTATAACCGGGCAGCCGAACGTGCAAATTTAAAAGAATTATAGATTATAACTTTTGGTTATTTTGCGATATAAAAGAGATGAATGTAGAAGTGAGGCCCTCTTCGGCTCCGTGGAGTTCAACGAATTCGAGGTTCCGAGGCAGCTGAAGGGCGGCGATGTCGACGATGCGGAAACGGCCGTTAGCCACATCGGGCGCTATGGAACGAATCGATACGATGCCCATTGCGATGGAGTGGTCGATGAATGTCTTGATGCTTTCGGTGCTGCCAAGGTGCATCAGCACGTTGAGGTCGGAAAGTTTGATTTTGTGCAGGGCAAGTTGCTTAATGATTACGTCGAGGGTTCCCGAGCCCTGCTCGCGCAGAACGAGGGGAATGCGAGTGAGTTGGTCGAGCGTAATTTCGTCGGGTATTGTGGAGTTTTTCGCAGCCACCACAGCCACGAGCTCGTCGCGCATGAAGTGAGAGTATTTCAGGTCGGGCTGGTGCGACGAGCCCTCAACGAGGCCTAAGTCGATGGCATGAGCGTGGAGTTGCTGCTCCACGAAGGTTGAGTTGCCGCTAACGAGCGATAGCGCCACTTGCGGAAACCGTTCGGCAAACCGGGCAAGCAGCGGCGGCAGGATGTATTGCGAGATAGTGGTGCTGGCACCCAGACGCAGTTCGCCCTTGTGGACGCCGCGGAGCAGGTTCATCTCGAATTCCAATGCTTTATAGTCGGCGATTATTCGGTCGCAGTGTTGCATTAGGATACGTCCGGCATCGGTGAGGGCTATTTTGTTGCCCATACGATCGAAGAGTCTCACTCCGTAGGCCGATTCCAGTTCCTTGATGTGCTTTGTTATGGCCGGCTGGCTCACCAGCAATTCGTGGGAAGCGCGGGTGAAGCTAAGGTTGCGTGCCACTGATGCAAACACTTTCAGGCGGAAATCGGACATTGCTAATGCTGATTATATTATGAATGCAATTTCCTTGAAATAGAACTGGTCGGAGTTGCCTTGATCGTCGTCAAGGGTGATTCGGCCATCGGGAGCCACATCGACAATGCGTCGTACAATTTGCGTTCCGTCGGGGAGAGCAAACGGGTGGAGAGCACCATCACGGCGGAAGAGCGAGTCGAGATAGCGAGCGTGAAGTTGGGCGCACTTGTCGTTGTCGATGTCGTGGAAGAACATTTCGCATCGCTCGGCTATGCGTGAGCACACCCGGTGGAGAATTTCTTCGGTATCGGTCTCCGAGCCGATGATGTTGGCAAGTGAAACCGGGTTAGGGGCGTCGCTGACGAACGTGGTCTGGTTCACATTGAGGCCCACACCGATAACCGAGAACAGGAAAGCCTCGGTGCTGATAGTGTTTTCTATCAGTATGCCGCAAATTTTCTTGTCGCGCCAATAGATGTCGTTGGGCCATTTCACCGAGAATCCGTCGGAGAATTCGGAGAGCACCTCGACGATGGCAATCGACACAGCCTCGGAGATTATGAACTGGCGACGAACCGGCAGCCTCAGGTCGCGCAAGAGCATTGAGAAAGTGATGTTCTTGCCCGGTTCCGATTCCCATGAGTTGCCGCGTTGACCGCGGCCGGCTGTCTGGCAATCGGTGTACACTACGGTAGCGTTTGGCATCATTGCCTTCACGTTGTTCAGGTAGGTGTTTGTAGATGCTGCCTGTCGAAGTTTTATGTAGTGAGGTTTCATTATTATTGGTCGAGGTCGATAGCCGATAGTGTCATGGTTCGCGAATCGTCGTCGTTGACGTTGATGTCAACTCTGACAGTGTCGTACGGGAGGAGTTCGGCGATACGTTCCGGCCATTCGATGAGGCATACGGCGCCGCTGTCGAAATAGTCCTCCACACCGATGTCCTCGGCTTCGGCGAGCGACTCCAGGCGATAGCAGTCGAAGTGATATATAAGCTCGGCTGTAGTGTCGGAGCGATATTCGTTGATGATAGAGAACGAGGGCGAGTTTGTGATGTCGTCCACACCGAGTTCAGTGCAAAGCGCATTGATGAATGTGGTCTTTCCGGCACCCATCTGGCCGTAGAAGGCAAACACAGTGTAGGAGTCCATAACCTCGGCAAACTCCTTGGCAGCGCGAGGCAACTCGTCGAGCGAACTGATGGTGATAGTTTTCTGCATAAAAAAGTGAGAATTATTTTTTCGACATCATCACCAGCGGCACCAGCATCTCCTGCATTGAGATGCCGCCGTGCTGGAAGGTGTCGTTGTAATATTGCACGTAATAGTTATAGTTGTTGGGGTAGGCAAAGAAGTCGTGCCCCATTGCAAATATATAGGTCGAAGAGATGTTTGGCGAGGGAAGCCCCATTGCATTGGGGTTCTTTATTTCGTACACCTGCCGGCTGTTGTAGTTCAGGTTTTTGCCCACCTTGTATCGGAGGTTGGTGTTGGTGTTCTTGTCGCCGATAACCTTTATAGCATTGTCCACCTTGATGGTTCCGTGGTCGGTTGTGAGCACCACCCGATAGCCTTTCTCGGCTATACGGCGGAAGATGTCCATAATCGAGGTGTGCTTAAACCACGACTCGGTGAGCGAGCGGTAGGCTGCATCGGTGCTTGCCAGCTCGCGAATCATCTTCGATTCGGTGCGGGCGTGAGAAAGCATGTCGATGAAGTTCACCACTATGACGTTCAGGTCGGCGGCCTCGAGTTTTGAGAACTGCCCGAGGAGCTTTTCGGCGAAAGCGTTGCCGTTGATTTTATTGTATGTAAACTTGTATTGTTTTCTGAAGCGTGCAATGGCGGTCTGTATTAGCGGTGATTCGTTGAGGTTTTTCCCCTCTTCCTCCTCTTCGTCGACCCACAGGTCGGGAAACATCTTCTCTATTTGCACCGGCAACAGCCCCGAGAAAATGGCGTTTCGGGCATATTGTGTTGCCGTGGGGAGGATGCTGCAGTAAAGGCCGTCGTCGTCGATGTTGAAGAATTCGGCGAACATAGGCTTCACGGTACGCCACTGGTCGAGGCGGAAATTGTCAATGACGAAGAAAAACACCTTTTCGCCCTTGTCAAGGAGCGGGAATATTCGCTGTTTGAGCAGTTCGTGGCTCATCAGAGGATGGTTGTCCGATGTTATCCATCGTTCATAGTTGCGGCGGACAAACTTGGCAAATTCCTGGTTGGCCTCTGATTTCTGCATTGCCAGCAGCTCGTCCATGTTGGTTTCGGTGCTTGCAAGCTGGAGTTCCCAGAAAGTAATGCGTCGGTAAAGGTCGTACCAGTCGTCGATAGTAGCGGCGGTGTTTATTGCCATGCTGATGCGCTGAAACTCCTGCTGGTAGTCGCTGGTGGCTTTTTCGGCCACAAGAGCGCTTGA
>JBJEKE010000156.1:0-14497 GCA_051878475.1 Muribaculaceae bacterium
GGATACGCACTGTAGAGCTGGCACCCGGAGCACCTGAGTTTTGCACGATTTCAACACCGGCAGCCTTACCCTGAATGGCATGCATAACATTGGTAGCCGGCAACGATGCTATATCTTCAGCATTTACCGAAGCAATGGCACCGGTGAGGTCGCTCTTCTTCTGCACACCATAACCGATTACCACTACATCTTCGAGCTCGGTAATCGACTCCTTCAGGAGAATTGTTATCGATGTCTTGCCTTCCAATGGCTGTACAGCTGTCGTATACCCAATATACGACACCTGCAAAGTGGCATTCCCATTCTTTACATTTAGTTCGAACTCTCCCTCGATATCGGTCATCGTGCCGATATTGGTTCCTTTCACTTGTACTGATGCGCCGATAATCGGTTCATTGCTGTTCTTGTCGAGTACCTTTCCCTTTACCACCTGCGAATATGCCGGCACACTCAGGAAGAGCATTAACATAAACAGTAAAGCCTTGATTTTATTATGGCCTAACATGGTTTGTGATAGTTAATTATTAGGTTTATTGATTGTTACTTACAGCGGGCGATTAACCACTATATAAAGTCCAGTTATTCAACTGGAGACAAGAAAAAAGTATGGGGCAAGAGTATTTCATTGGTTCTTGCCCCATAGCTTGGCATTATTACTTAATCATGATTTTCTTAACCATCCGAGTGCCGTCGGTGAGAACCACCTTGAGTAAGTGGAGACCATTCAGATGCGATACGTTGATGCTCTTTTCGGCTGTTTCAAGAACCTTGGCACCTGAAAGTGCATAGAGAGTAGCCGACTTAACATCCTGGTTTGCAGTGATGAAGATGCGGTCGGTGGCAGGGTTAGGATAAACAGTTATCTTAACTGCAATGTCAGCAACATTTTCTACGCCACTTGGAGTGCCACCGAGGTCATACTTATAAAGAGCCTTGGTTGAATTTGAACCGAAATAGAGGTTATTGTTGATATTATAAAAACCAGTTGGATCACCGTTGTCAGGAAGGTCAACAACCTTTACAGGAGCATTCTCAATGCCGTCGATGCACCAAAGCTCAGTATTGTTGCTTTCGTCGCGAGCCTTGAAGAAGAGTTTACCATTAATTTCTCTGAAGTTAGATGCATTGTCAGGGTTGCTGCCTGAAGCAATATCTGTACCCCAGAACTGGCGCTGATAGATACAAGTGTCGAGGCTTTCCTTTGGAGCGAGCCACAAGCTATAGCCCGAAGCATACTGAGTTGGGTCGTTTGGCATATAGTAACCACCGTTGGCCTGAATCATAACATAGCCCTGATATTCGAAGAAGTCGGCATTAGAGCCCCAAGAGTCGTAGCTGATATTACCGCTCCAGTGGTTGATGTCGTAAATCATGCGTGGGTTCACGCCATCCTCAATCGGTTTGGTCAAATCCCAGAAGCAAGGTTCACAACCGTGAACTCCATCTTTTGCTCGGAAATAGATAGTGTCGCCCCAAGCAATCGGGAATGCGAACTCTGTTGCATAAGGCAAACCATTGTTTTCGCCCTTGGCAAAGTCGAAACCGAGCCACTTTGTACCTTCTTCAGTACCATCGCTATACCAGATTTCGCTACCGTAGTCCTGACCAACCTGCTCCTTTACAGTTTCGGCACGGAACACTACCATCTTGTCGTTGATGTTACGCAATGCACCGATAGCAGCCGGACCCGTTTCGAACACACCGTCGTCGCTCGGACGATTGTTGATGTTCTTAATCATCTTTGTGCCTTCGCGAGTGCCATCAGTTACCCACAATGCTGCATTGTTAACCAAGTCGATACCTTCAAAGAATGCCTTGTCGCCACAAACCTCAAAATAACCGCTGTTCTTTGGAGTTTCGGCAATACGTACAGTACCCTCTTCAGTACCGTCTGTAATCCAAATCCAGCTTTCCGGAGTCTCAGGGTCAACAACCGGCATCATTTCACTCTCTTCGTCGCGTGCTGTGAAAAGAATCTTATCGCCAAGGATAACAAAGCTTCCAGGCTGCGAACCTACGCTACCGGGATAGATATCCTTAACCATGTGAGTACCTTCTACAGTACCGTCGGAAACCCAAAGTTCAGAACCATACCCTTCGGTAGTGGCTGTGAAGAACAGCTTACCATTAACCCATCTTAAATTACCTGGGTCAGAGTTTGCTTCACCTGGATTGATGTCCATAAACAGATGTGTACCTTCCGGAGTAAGGTCGGTGTACCACAATTCATTACCATGCTCAGCATCCTTACCACCAAAGAACAGGAAGTTTTCAGTTCTTACTGCATGTTCTTTTGGGCCCAATGCATTAGCTACAGTCATTACGCCACCAAGTTCAACACCTTCCGGGGTCAATCGTGTCATACCTTCCGGCAACACTTGTGCCGATGCCGACACTGACAACATGGCTGCACAGAAGCAACCAGTCCAAAATTTCAGATTTTTCATTGATGTTTTCATGAAAATAAAAATTAATAATGTAGAATTTTCTTATACTGTTTGAATTAATTAGTTATGCATGACAAAAGTATAAAGCCATTCGTTAGCCAAAAATGGACAATTTTTGAAAATGTATGGACATATTTACTTTTCGTTATGCATAACTGAACGTTAATATATCGAAGTGGCACTGCTCTGCTTAACCTCGTCGGCTGTGTCGTTGACCAGCAAACGCAGCGAGGAGACCTCCAAAGTGGTTTTCGGTGCATATGAATTGGAATTCATATATTCCACCACACTGTGCAGGAACTGCATTACTTCGGGATTCTGCAGATTTTCGGCCGAAAGAATGTCCATCGACGAGAACAGCAGTTGTCCGCCGTTGCACGATGCTTCGAACACCGACACCAGCCGTCGGTTGTTGGCAAAATTGTCAACCTGCTCAACTATCGGAGTGATTCCGTCGATAGAGTCGACAATCATAGTGCGCGAATGTTTCAACAAGTTCCACCACTGCCAATCGGTGTGACCGTCGTTAGGAAATGCCGCCAAAGCCGGATGCGACGCCTCACACAGCAAACCCATACTGCCGGCTTGCTTTGGGAAATGTATCGGGCTCCAGAATACGGGCACAAATTTCCCTTCAATGCCATTGATGGCACCGGTTTGAGGCGACAGCAACACTTTTTTCCCCTTTGCAAGCTCGGCAAGAGCTGTCGAAAGATTGTCAGTTAGGACAACATCACCACTATCTACGCGCTGTCGGCGCGGATACACCCATACATTCCAACCATTGCGATATGGGGTGTGTGCCACTCTTACCTCGAATTTCAGATTCATGGCATCGACAATTCCATTAAACGGAACATACACCTTTCCAACAGTTGAATTGCCGCCGCTGGGAATGTTTGCCACCGAGAATCGGCCCGATGCCACTTCGTTTCGGTTTGAAGTATCGACAAGGCTCCATTCAATATCGGCGTTCGATATGTCGGCATCCGAATAGTTAGCCACTTCTACGAGAGCCTCAAATATCTCGCCGGAGGCATACACAGCCTTCGGGAAACGTACCAGCGGAACCACCGGAGCACAATAACGGCTGAACTCATCGGCCGATACAATGCCTTTAGAGTCCCAGAATGCATCGAGAATGCCTACAAGCGCTGTCCCCTGTCCGGGAAAGTCGTTAAGCCCGAGCAATTGGAATCCGCTGAAGCCTGGTGTCTTCATAGCTCGCTCTATCTCTTCCTTATACAGCAGTTCGGCAAGTTTGCCCGATGCCATCAGATAATCATCGGCGCGGTCATACAGTCCTTTGGCTATCAAATCGTTGCGCACAGCCTTAAAGTTCAGCGGGTCGAGAGTACCGGTGTATTTGTCAATCTCTTTCATGTTGGGATACACTGCATACTGCCCTATCTCATGCGATACCATCGGCACCGGAAGGCCCTCAATCGACTTTGAGTAATCCTTGTCGAAACTCGGGGCTTCGTCGTTAAACACGCCTTGTCCTCGCACCCAACCTTTCTTGGTCCATTGGGTTATGTAATAGTCGTCGCCTTGTTCGGGCCAGTCGCCATGGCCTTTCTCGAACGTGAATGAGGTGGCTGTGTACAGACGTCGGTTGTCCTTATTCTGCATATACGAGCGCAGGGCATTCAGGAATTCGAAATCAGGCTGAAGCTCGTTGCCTACACTCATAAGGCAGAACGACGGATGGTTGCCGTATTCCTTGAGAATATTGTCGGCTTCAGCATACAGGAATTGGTTGGTGGACTCGTCCTTGCCAACAGTAAGCGACCACAATGGGAGCTCTACCTGAACGTAGAATCCCATCTCATCGGCCACTTCAAAGGCTGCAGCCGGCGGGCACCATGAGTGGAAACGCAAGTGGTTCAAGCCATAGGCCTTTGCCGACGAAAACACTTTGCGCCACCCTTTCTTGTCGGTCGGGGGCACACCGGTGAGCGGGAACACGCAGCATTCGAGTGTACCGCGCAGAAATATGCGTTTGCCATTGTTAAGCATGGCACAACCGCTGGTCGATATGTTGCGCATGCCGAAGCGGGCGCTCTTCACATCGGCAGCCTTTCCGGCAGCAAGCGATGCTTGCATGGTGTAGCACTCGGGGGTGAATTCGCTCCACAGGGTTACGTTGTCGCCCATGGTATATTCATGTTCCACTACTGTGACACCATGCTTGAATATCGATTTCACCGAATTGGCGGCAAAGGCCGACACCCCTTTTTCCTTTGCACATTGCAGTTGCAAAGTACCCTTAATGCTTTTCTTTGTGGTGTTAATCACCGAAGCCACGCATTTCACCACTTTTCGGTCGACATCGGGATAAAGCTGCAGGTCGGATAGATACACCTCGGGCAATGCACGCAACTCGATGCGTCCGAGAATGCCGTTCCACATTGTCTGGGTGTCGTTGGTGTAGGCATGTGCCAGGTCGCGCACCGAAATGTCGTGCTGTTTGCGATTATCAATTCTAATGGTAAGTTTGTGCTTACCTGGTTTTATTCCATCAGCCAACAGATACCTGTGCGGAGTGGTCAGGCTCTCGCACGTGGTGCTGAGTTCTTTGCCGTCAATCCACACCATCGATTTCCACATCACACGTTCGAGCATCAGCTCCACCTGCTTGCCCGACCACGATTCAGGGATTTCGATTTCACGGCTATACCATGCGGCTCCCACATATGAATGTTTTCGTGTAAGATGCAGCATTTGCGGCTTCTCCAGCTTAGGCTCGAGGGTGTTGGCATCGCCCTTGCATGCCATGTCCATCGTTCCCGGAAGCGAAATGGCATCATCAAGCGTCTTTTCACTCCAATTACCCTTTATTCCTTCGTCGGCAGCATCGATGGCAAATTGCCATTGGCCCGACAAATCTACCACATTATCCGCCGCTACAGCGTTTGAAATAGCTGTTATGACGAAAAATGCTAAATACAAAATTCTTCTCATATCACACATAGAATATATTCAGCCTCAAGAATAAGGCTTATTGGTTATTATTGTTTATTTCGTTTATAGTATGGGTTATGCTTTGGCATCTTGGCGTCGCATTGCTCAAGCCACTGATGAAGCATAGTGCGCATTTGGCTTGTCAGCTGCGGCTCCGAAACGCTCAAATCGCGCGTTTCGGAAATATCCTGCCTGAGATTATACAGCTCCACATGGTTATCCTCATAGAACTCAATCAATTTGTAATCTCCAAGCCTGACTGCACCGGCAGGCGTATCGCCCTTGCCTCCGTAATGCGGATAATGCCAGAAAATGGGGCCTCGGTCATATTTCTCCCCCTTTAGCAATGGCAACAGACTGCGTCCGTCAACGTGTTGCTCGGGCACTTGAGGGATTCCTGCCAAATCGAGAAGAGTAGGATAGAAATCCACGGCAATCACCGGCTGGTTACATTCACTACCAGCTTTCACCATCGGCGGATACTTTATTATGAACGGTTCACGTATGCCTCCCTCATAAAGCCAACCTTTACCGGCTCGCAACGGTGCATTGGTGGTGGGAGAACCCTCTGCCGTCGACAAGCCTCCGTTATCTGAAAGGAAACACACTATTGTGTTATCTTCCAATCCATTGGCTCTTAAAGCATCGAGCACTTTCCCCACATTCTCGTCCATTGAATATATCAAGGCTGCATATTCGGCATCGTTTTGTATTGTGCGCTCCTTCCAATGCCATGCCTTATGCTCAGCTTTCCGATACCATTCCAAATCGGTGGTAAAGGGTTCTTTGCCGTCAATGCCTATTTTTCGGGCCTTTTCAGTGAAATATTTCACATATTCCGGCTTAGCCTCAATGGGAGTGTGCACAGCATAAAACGACAAATACATGAAAAATGGAGTAGTGTCACCGTTTTCCTCGATTATTTTAACCGATTCATCGCCCAAACGGTCGGTGAGAAACTCTCCGTCAGGTCCATCGGAGAGATACGGATTCCGATAAGGCGAGTTGTATGCACCCTGACCATTGTCGCTCCTGCGTATTCCGTTTGGCGAGCCTTTAAGCCAGCCTCCGATATTCACATCAAACCCTTGATATTGTGGATAGTAAAGCGAATCGTCGGCACAATGCCATTTACCGATATGATATGTCGCATAGCCGTTTCCTTTGAATGTCTCGGCTACGGTTTGCTCTTCCAGAGGCATATTCAGCGGCATCTCCGGTGCTATCATCTTATATTTCTCCAGTTGTTGGAGCGTACGGCCATACTGGTAGCCCGGAATCCAATCGGTAATGCCTGTACGGGCCGGATATTTTCCTGTCATCAGACTCACTCGCGACGGAGAACTTATCGATGCGGCGGCATAACCGTCGGTGAAGACCATGCCTTCTGATGCCAACCGGTCGATGTTGGGCGTTTCGTAGAATTTACTACCATTGTAGCTTACATCCATCCATCCGAAGTCGTCCACCATGACAAACAACACATTCGGACGCTCGCCAACCTCAGCGCTGATACCATTGAGAGTTAACGAAATGCCTCCAAACAATGTAATTATTCGATTTTTCATGATATATCACTAATTATTTTTCTGATACAAAATTATCGGCAAGTCGCATGGCCAAAAATGGACAACGACGGAAAAAGAATGGATTTAACAACTATCTGCATTATGGCGTGAGGTGAATGCGCAATAGCCCAGATATGCGGCACAAAGCAATATTACCCCTATTCCGGCTTCGATGCCTACATACTCAATGGCCATTCCCACCAGCGGAGTGGCGATGGCTCCTCCCGATATGGCGGTTATCATCAGCCCGGATATCTGGTTGGCATTCTCGGGCCGACGGTTAAGCGCCAGCGAATAAATGATGGAGAACACCGACGAGCAGAAGAAGCCCACAAGGCCTATCAATGCCATATCCACCGCAGCATGGTTTACAGTCATCAGCAACACCAAGGCTGTGGCTGCTGCCACCATATTGATTCTGAAATATTTTACTGCCTGAATTTTCATCAGCAGGAATGCCGACAGAAATCCGCCCACAGTGCGGCACAGGAAATACACTTGAGGTGCATATTTTGCATCGGCCTCTTCCCAGCCAAAGCGCATTGTCATCAGTTTGCTGCTTATAAAGTTCATTGCCACATCGAGTGCAACAATAAATAATATTCCGGCAAACAGTTTCAGTATGATGCTGTCGGAGAGAAGCCCGAATGCCTCACGGACGCTGCTGTCGTGGCGTTCGGCATCTTCACGGCCGGTATTGGTTACCATCAGCCAAATGGCCGACAGAAGTGTGACGGCACCCAGCATCGGAAAACAATAATACCAGCGCTCGCCACCAAACCATGCCACACTTAGCATAACCACCTCTGGGCCAAGCAGCGACGACAGTGCCTTCACCACTTGTCCGGCTGTGAGTGCGCTGGCTTGAAGCCGACGGTCGTCGAGCATCATCACCAGCAAGGGGTTGAGCGACACCTGCAGCACTGCATTACCTATACCAAGCAGTGCAAACGATGCCATGCATACCGCACCGTTATATACCACCAACGGCAGAGTCATACCCACCACTGTGATGGCCATGCTTATGAGTACTGTGTTCTTCCGGCCAAGTCGGTTCATCAGGTTACCGACCGGAATTCCAAGGAACAGGAACCATACAAACACCATCGACGGCACGAAGCCTGTGACTGTCGCCGACCACCCGAAATGGCTTTGTACATAATCGGATGTGATGCCTACAATATCGCAGAATCCCATGACAAAGAACCCCATGAACACGGGCAACACACTCATCAACAAGGCTCTGGATTTCATGATTGTGCGGTTTTATCGAGTTCGTTCAATGCATAAGCATAAGCCCCGAGTGCAATGGCTCGGCTCGTGCCCAATGTCGACACGGTTATTCCGGTGCGTTTCCCGAGGTCGAAAGCCACCGATTCGTCTGAGCCTTGTACCGGCATCAGCTGCTCGGTCGACACAACGAACCGCTCACAATCGGCGCTGTCGGTCAGGTTAAGCACTTCCATTTGTGTGCAGGCAAATTCATCGCCGCCAAATGTACCCAGACGGCTGCCGAGTTCGCTCACCACAGCCGGCAATATGTATTTCGAGGCACCAGCCAGCCCACCGCCTATCACCACTATGCCGTCAACGATGTTCAGGGCGTTGGCAATTGCAGCGCCACACATCTCGCCGAGCTGCTCGAAACTCTTCTGTGCAGCGGCTTGATTGCCGGGACGGGCACCTTCGGCTATATCGAAAATATCCTTTGGAGTCAAGGTTTCATCGGTGGTACCGCTCAATTCGGCATACACACGCCGCACCGCACGGATGCTCACACTTTCTTCTGCTATCATATCGGGATAGCGCTTGTTGCGCATCAGCCACACATCGCCTCCACATCCGTTGTCGCCTTTCAGCAACACATTGTCGATAACCACACCGGCACCGAATCCGGTACCGAGGGTTATTCCGATGAGGTTACGGTAGCGCTTGGTGCTTCCTTTAGCCTCGAGCATGGCATTTACTGCCGGCAACGCTCCAGCCAACGCTTCGCCATAGGCAAACATGTTGCCGTCGTTGTTGATAAACACCGGAATGCCGAAGCGGTGGTTGAGATACGGGCCCAGCGCCACACCGCTGCGGAAAGCAGGAAAGTTAGGCAGCCCACCGCCTATCACACCATGCTCGTAGTCGGCCGGACCGGGAAATGCAAAGCTGATTGCTACCGGCTCTTCGTCAAGCTGCTGTTTTACCTTGCTGAAGCCTTCATACAAGCTGTCGAGGCAACGGTCGATGTCGTTGGGCTCCGATTTCATTGCCACCGGTTCCACCACCTCTTTGTTGCCACAGATTGCCGAAAACACGAAGTTGGTGCCGCCGGCATCGAGAGTCATCACCACTCTCGGGTCGTTCTGGTATTTCGATCCTGTCATTTCTTTATGGTATTAAAATCTTACGTATGCCTTAATTGTACCACACTGTTTTCCTACGGATTTTCCATAAGGCGATATCACATAATCGCCTATCGATGCCGGAATAATGAAAGTCTCGGCATAATGCACCACAAACGGTTCGAAAGCTCCGCAAGGACTCTTAACCACAGCTTCATCGCCCTCCACCAGGTTGAGCACATTCACGCTGCCGTTGGTGTTATGGCTCACCGGAGCGGTAAACCAATGACGGCGGGTCTCGATAAATTCGTTGCGGTGAAGTCCGGTGCGTTCTTCGCGCCATCCGTCGCCTTCAGCCACCCGCTCAACACAATTTGCAAGCATCCGGCCCACATATTCGGTGTCGCGTTGCCAATCGATAACGCATTTTCCGCGCTCAACATTAATTGGGCGAGGCTTGCCGTCGAGGCCCAGACGCTGCCAATCCCACAGCTTGAAGGTGAATATATTAGGGGTAGAACTTATCTCGAGCACCAGCGAATTTGCCCCTGAGCAATGCACCGTCCCGCCTGGAATCAGATAATGGTCGTGCTTGTGCGCCGGCAACTTATTGACATATTTCTCGGCGTCGAACACACACCCACCGGTGTTTGCCTGCCGCAGTGCATCAATCATCTCGTCGGGGTTGATTCCTTTCTTCAGCCCGAGGTACACTGTTGCGTCGCTCTTGGCATCGAGCAGATAATAGCTCTCGTCCTGGGTGTAATGGATGCCGAAATTCTCGTGCACGAACTGGGTGGTTGGGTGCACTTGCAGACTGAGGTTCCCTCCGTCAAAGGTATCGAGCAGGTCGAACCGTATTGGGAAATCCTTGCCGAAACGTGCCTCAACCGGCTCGCCGAGCAGTTGACGCGAGCGCAGCAGCACCAAATCGACCGACGGTATCTCGAACCGGGTGCCATCAATATCAAAATAGAGGCTGTTCTCCTCGGGGACGCAGTCGAAACACCATCCGTAATTGGATTTCGATGGGTCGAGACCGCACACCTCCTTCATCCACTGGCCACCCCATGGTGCAGGGTCGAAGAAGGGCACCACACGGAACGGGCGGCGCACTGTGGCTTCGATGCCGGCCATGAATGTGGCATTGTCAATCATACGGGGGTCGTCGGCAATGTGGGTGTCGAGCCAATAGTCGATGCGGCCAAACAGCTGTGTCTTGTAGCTGTCGGCCACGCGCCAGTCGTTGAAGTAGCCTCGCTTGTACTGGATGGAAACGGCATCTTCGCGGTTGTCGATGCCGAGGGCCTTCACCTCGTGGGCACGGAACCGCTGCTGGATTTCCCAACGGGCCATGTCGACGTACACCAGTGTGGAGCCATCAGGCACAATAGCCGATGCACCGGTGCCCATAACCACCACGCGGCCTTGCGCAGCAGCTATCTGCTGCTTGGCTTCACGCACTTTCCCGGCATCAAAATAATCGTCGAGAGTAAGTCCGCTCAAATAGCCGAAGAGCACGTCGTCGGTCATATAGCGGTCGGTTACCAGGCGTATTTCGGCTTCGGGCTTCATCAGGTCTCGAGTGTCGATATAAAGATCGGCATCAAGGCTATGCAGATTATGCCACACCTCTTCCTCGCGCACTCCGGGATACAAATCCACTGCAAGCGCACTGTTGTCGGCCATTGCGCCGGTCAATTCTGAAATCACAAAGTTCCACCCCCTGATTATCCTTCCGGATATTCTGATTGATGGATACTTGTCATAATTCGATTCTCTCATTTTGGTTGTGAGGGGATAATATTTGTATGAACATATTTATTTTTGTGCAAATATATATATTTTTCAAATATCTACAAAAAACATTATGATTTTTACAAAAAAACATTAACTTTGCACGCATCAACGTAGATTAGCCCGCTACGAGCATAAACCAATCATAACGCAATTCATCAAGAAATTCATACGAGTATGAAATTAGACCATCAATCAAGTAAACCCCTTCATGTTCAAGCCGAGGAAGTGCTGCGCAAGATGATTACATCGGAAGAATACCGCAATGGGAAGCTCTTACCCAACGAAGTGCTTTTGTCGGAACAATTGAACATTTCACGCAACACACTGCGCCAAGCCATCAACAAACTGGTGTTTGAGGGCTTGCTGGTGCGCAAAAAAGGCCATGGAACGAAAGTGGTGACCAAAAGTATTATGAGCGAGGTGAAAAACTGGCTCAGCTTTTCACAGGAAATGAAAATGCTTGGCATCGAAGTGAAGAATTTCGAGCTGAGAGTCCGGTTTAAGAACCCGCCCGAGGAAGTGCGTTCCTTCTTCGGAATCTCCGGCTCCGAAAAATGCAAATGCCTGGTGCTCGAACGGGTGCGCGGCAACAAGGAGTTCCCGTTTGTGTACTTCATCTCGTACTTCAACCCCAAAATCCCCCTCACCGGCGACGAAGATTTTGTGCAGCCGCTCTACACCATGCTCGAAAGCAATTTCGGAATTGTGGTGAAGACCAGCAAGGAAGAGCTTTCGGCTATGCTTGCCGGTGAAATCATTGCCGACAAGCTCGATATCAAGCCTAACGACCCAATCCTGGTGCGCAAACGCTTTGTTTCCGACGTCAACTGCACTCCAATCGAATACAACGTGGGCTACTACCGAGCCGACAGCTTCACCTACACCATAGAGGCTACACGATAGCATCGCACTGTGTGGCATGTTTGCGCCTGAGTTCTAAAAATGGACTCGGGCGCTGACTTTTTTTCGACGTAATCGCCGTTAGCACACACTAATCGCGATATTTTAACACCAAAAACGTAACAGAACAATAACAAAGCACCTGCCGCCTTATTTGTTAACAATTATTAACCTTAAATGGCTTCGGTTATGTTTTTTATTTAAAGTGCTATATATTACTTTTGTGTGGTTTTCTTTTACATTTCTTATGATATCATGGTTTGTTGTTACGAGAAACAACATTTTTACTTTAACGCTGTATTTTTTAAATCACTTACGCTAAAGTTTGTAAATAGAGAGTGGAACTGTGAAATCAGAAAGGAAATAAAATAGTAAACGAATATTGGATAGGTAATTATGAAAATAAAATTGTGTGTTGCTCTGCTTATGGCACTTTTTGCCGGCATGTTTGTCTCGGCGCAAAAGGTAGCATTGAAGACCAACCTACTTTACGATGCAACTGCCACTGTGAATGCCGGCATTGAAATCGGATTGGCTCCGCGCTGGACTCTCGACATTTCAGGGAACTTCAACGGCTGGACTATGTCGCACAACCGTAAATGGAAGCACTGGTTGGTGCAGCCTGAGGCTCGATACTGGTTCTGCGAACGTTTCTCGGGCCATTTCATCGGCATACACGCCCACGGTGGCGAATACAACTTCGGCAATCTGAAAAACGGAATAAAGTTTCTCGGCTCCGACTTCTCCAAGCTCACCGACAACCGATATCAAGGATGGTATGCGGGTGGCGGTCTTTCGTATGGCTATGCCTGGATTCTGGGGAAGCACTGGAACCTGGAGGCCGAACTGGGCATCGGATACATCTACACCCGCTTCGACAAGTATCCCTGTGCCGAATGCGGCGAGAAAATCGAGGAAGATGCCTCGCATCACTATTTTGGCCCCACTAAGTTGGCACTCAGCATTGTTTACCTTTTCTAATTCGCTGATACAATGAAACGACTAATATATCTCATTATATTATTTATTGTATGTTGGGCCAATGCCGGTGCCCAGCAAGTGATGAACGGTAAAGTTACCATCGATTCGGTGAGCGTTGCCAACAACGGCAGCCAGCTGTTCCTGTCGATGACGCTCGACGTGTCGAAACTCAAAGTGAAATCGGACGGCGAGGTGCACCTGTCGCCGGTTATCGCCTTGAATGCCGATTCGCTATATCTGCCGCAGATTATTCTGGCAGGGCGCGGCCGACACTACCGCATTCTGCGAAACAACATCACCTTTGGCGACGGTGAACTCTACCGCGCCGGAAAGACCAAGCGCATCCACTACCGCGCCGTAGCGCCGATGGCAACTTGGATGGAAAATGCCAACCTGGTGCTGAACGAGGATGTGTATGGCTGCCTGTGCAAGCTCAAGGACGACAACAACGACCTGCTCGCTACTTTCGACTTCTCGCCGAAAACATATCAGCCGAATCTGGTGTATGTGGCACCAAAGGCCGAGGCCCGAAAGGAACGCAAGCTGGAGGGACAGGCATACATCGACTTCCCGGTGGACAAAACCACTATTTATCCCGACTATCGCCGTAACCGAACCGAGCTGGCCAAGATTCGCGCCACCATCGATTCGGTACGTCTCGACAAGGATATCACCATCAATTCGGTGTGGCTGAAGGGTTATGCTTCGCCAGAAAGCCCCTACTCTCACAACCGCGACCTGGCAATCGGGCGTACCGAAGCGCTGAAGCAATACATCCGCAACTATTACCACTTCGATTCACGGCTTATAAGCACCGACTACGAGCCTGAGGACTGGGACGGCCTGCGCCGTTTCGTCGAAACGTGGGATGTGCCTACACGAAATGGCATGCTCGAGATTATCAACAACACCTCGCGCGAGCCCGACAACCGCGAATGGGTGCTGAAATCGACCTATCGCGAGGAGTACCGCTATCTGCTCCACAACGTATATCCTGGCCTGCGCCACACCGACTATCGCATTACATACACCATACGAGGATACAACGACGTGGCCGAAATTCGCGATGTGCTTGCCAAACGTCCCCAAAACCTGAGCCTCAACGAGTTCTACCTGCTTGCTCAGGAATATGAGCCGGGAAGCGACGAATTTGCCGACCTGTTTGAAACTGCAGTGCGAATGTATCCCGACGATGAGATTGCCAACCTGAATGCCGCTAACGTGGCATTGCGCCGTGGCGAGCTCGACCGCGCCAAGCGATACCTCGACAAAGCCGGAAATTCGCGCGAAGCCGTTTATGCTCGGGGCATGTACGAGGTTATGAACAAAAACTACGACAAGGCGCTGACACTAATGCAGAAAGCCAGCGACGCCGGATTGCGTCAGGCCGACAACGCTACTGCCGAAATCGAGTTGCTCAAAGCATCGAACCGTTAAATTTAGATTCACAAACAATCATTCACCAATTAATTATTAACTAACAACAAATTCTTATGATGAAATT
>JBJEKE010000157.1:0-3436 GCA_051878475.1 Muribaculaceae bacterium
GTGAAAGAGTTTGTCGATTTGGAGAATGCCGTTGACTTCTCTGCAAAGGATTCGCTAGTGTTTTTTGGCAAGAATACCGCATTCATGTATGGCGACAGCAAGGTGAAGTATGGTACCATATCGCTTGATGCCGACGAGATACATATGGATATGCGCGACAACAATGTGTATGCCGTTGGCCGCCCCGATTCAACCGGCGAGATGAAAGGCGACCCGGTGTTCAAGGACCCCAGCGGCGAGTATAACGCCAAGACCATGAAGTATAACTTCAAGAGCAAGAGGGGATATATCACCGATGTAGTAACCCAGCAGGGTGAGGGATACCTTACCGGTGGTGTGACCAAGAAGATGGAAAACGACGAATACTACATAAAGTCGGGTCGCTACACCACGTGCGACGACCACGAGCATCCTCACTTCTATTTCCAGATTACGAAAGGTAAGGTGAAACCGAAGAAAAACATCGTCACCGGTCCGGTGTATCTAGTGCTTGCCGATGTGCCGCTGCCATTGGCACTGCCTTTCGGATATTTTCCCTTCAGCGACAAATATTCGTCGGGTGTGATTGTGCCTACTTTTGGCGACGACTACAACCGTGGCTTTTATCTGCGCGACGGTGGCTACTATTTCGCCATCAACGACAACATCGATCTCGCTCTCACCGGCGAAATCTACACCAAGGGCTCGTGGGGCATCAATGCCCGGTCGCAATATGTAAAGCGATACAAATTCTCTGGTAGTTTCGACTTGAGCTACCTGACTACCATAGAAGGCGACAAAGGCTCATCGGACTATTCGAAGATGACTAACTTCAGGGTGAACTGGAGCCATTCGCAGGACTCCAAGGCTAATCCTAACATGACTTTCTCGGCAAGTGTGAACTTTGCCACCAGTGGCTATTCGCGTAACGACCTTAACAGCTACTATAACAGTTCGTTTACCGAGAACACCAAGAGTAGTACCATAAACATGACTTATAAGGTGCCCAACTCGAAGTGGAGCCTCTCTACCACTGCTAACATATCGCAGCGTACAGCCGACTCGACATTGACGGTATCGTTCCCCAATATCACCTTGACGCTGTCGCAGGTGGCGCCGTTCAAACGCAAGCGTGCTGTGGGCAACGAACGGTGGTATGAGAAAATCAAACTTTCGTATTCCGGTTATTTCCAGAATTCGCTCACTGCCAAGCAGAACCAGTTCTTCAAGAAAAGCCTTGTCAAGGATTGGCGCAATGGTATGAAGCACTCAATCCCGGTGTCGGCAACATTTAATATTTTCAAGTATATTAATCTCACACCGAGCGTGCAACTTAACGACAGGATGTACACCAGCAAGATTCGAAAGGCATGGGACCCTGATGCTTCGCGCGAGATTGTGGTCGACACCTGCTACAGTTTCTATAATGTGTTCGACTTTTCGGCGTCGATGTCGCTCGATACCAAGATTTACGGATTCTTCCAGCCGTGGAAGATTTTCGGCGACAAGGTGAAGATGATACGCCATGTGATAACGCCAACCTTGTCGTTCAGTGCATCGCCCGACTTCAGTTCGCCGGGGTGGGGATATTACGGCAGCTATCAATACACTCAGAACGGCGAAATCATGCGCCGCAAATATTCCTATTTCCAGCATGGCATATTTGGTTCGGTGGGGCAGGGGAAATCGAGTTCGGTGAGCTGGTCGCTGGCTAACAATGTGGAGATGAAGGTAAAGAGCGACGACGACAGCACCGGAGTGAAGAAGGTGTCGTTGATAGAAAACTTCACCGTCAGCCAATCGTATAACTTCGCTGCCGACTCAATGAACTGGAGCAACATCAACACCTCGCTTATGCTGCGTCTGGTGAAAAACTTCAACCTTTCGTTGGCAGCCACATGGGACGTGTATACTTATCAGCTTGATAAAAACGGCAATCCGGTGCGTGTGAACGTCCCGCGCTGGAAGGCCGGCAAGGGTATAGGGCGACTGTCGAGTACCGGCACCTCGTTCTCTTACACATTTAACAACGATACCTTCAAGCGCAAGAAAGACAAAAACGACACAAAGGACAAGGATAGGGTGCTCAATGAGAACGACGATCTCGATAAGTATCGTGATCAGAGCGAGGGCGTCACGCGCGAGGACATGGATGAGGAGCCGGGACACGACAATGGCATTGAGATGAACCCTGATGGCTATGCCAAGTGGGACTGTCCATGGAGTTTCACGGTGAACTATTCGATTAACTATGGTTATGGCTCGTTCAACAAGAAGAAAATGGAGTATGACGGCAAGTTCACGCAGAATCTGAGCTTCTCGGGCAATATTCGCCCCACCAAGAACTGGAACCTGAGCATGTCGGCCAGCTACAATTTCGATACTGGGAAAATCGCATATATGAACTGCAACATATCGCGCGACCTGCATTGCTTTACCATGACTGCCAGTTTTGTGCCGGTGGGCCCGTATAAATCATATAATTTCCACATAGCCATTAAGTCGGCAATGCTAAGCGACGTCAAGTACGATAAGCGTAGCAGTCTGCGCAACGGTACCGACTGGTATTAATCACACTTAGAAAGGATATCCAATTGCAATGTTCAGGGCCAAGGAGTTCTTGAACGAAGTCATGTTGTAGTAGCCCGACTTACCTGTGTCGTAAGGAGCATGGATGCCGATGCCAAGATCGACACGGGCAACGAGCATGTCGAGGTCGACACGAAGGCCTAAACCGGTGCCAAGCGCAAGCTGATCGAAGAATTTTGAGCCATCGAGTACACCGCCGGGATAAATGCCGTCGGGATCTTTAAGAAGCCATACATTTCCGGCATCGACAAAAACAGCACCTCGCAGGAAGCTGATAATAGGGAACCGGTATTCCAGGTTGGCAATAAACTGGAATGATCCGGAATGCAGATATTGCGAATTGTAGCCATCGAGGTCGCGGAACGAGCCAGGGCCAAGCGATTTGATTCCGAATGCACGGATGGTGTTGGGACCGCCGGCATAGAAATCCTCGCCATAGGGCATATAGTCGGCATTGCCGTAGATGAATCCGGCACCCACCAGTGCCCGAGCCACCAAGTAATGCTGAAACCACAATTTTCGGGTATATACCAGTTGCGATTGAAGCCTTACATACTGAGTGAACGGCACCCCGAACAGTTTTTTCGAGCCCACACCGCCATCGTTGTTTCCGCAGAGGCTCCAGATGCCGGAAAGGAGATTGCCGGCTTCGGCTATTGTAGTCTGCCAGTTAATGGCGTTAACTTTACCTTTTCCGAAGGTGCGGTCGAAAGTTAGGGTGTAGGAAATCTGAGGGATGAATACCGAGCGATGTGTATAATAGTCCCAAGCAGCGTTTGTGCCGTTGTCGGACGACGTTGTGATGTCGTCGAGAGCCGAGTTGCGCAGACGCTTCGAGTAAGTAATCTTGGGCAGTTCCAGTTCGTTG
>JBJEKE010000158.1:0-14439 GCA_051878475.1 Muribaculaceae bacterium
GTGCTTGTCTGTCCCGGCTTCGCGGATTATTTTTCTGATTGCTTGCCGGGGTAATCGGGCGATTGTTTGTGCGAAAAGTGTTATATTTGCCATGGGAAGTAGTTGAGTTGGTCACTCTCTACTAAGGTAGTCATTTTTGCCTTAGTAACTACTTCCTTTTTTTTATTTTTGCTAAAAACGTTTAGGACAATATTGAATAAATCAGGGAAAATGATTAAAAATTTTGATAGTGCAGAAAAAAGTGTTTACTTTGCAAGCGAAATGTGCCGACGCCTCGCCACGACGGAGCGCCGCCGTTTTTGTCGAGCCATGCGAGCAACGGTGCATTTGAATAAAACAGAAATTTAAATCTTAGAAACATATGTACGTATTCTTAACAGTATTGATCCTTATTGCTGCCGTACTTCTGATTGGTATCGTATTGATACAGAAATCGAAAGGCGGGGGCTTGGCTTCGAATTTCCAGAGCGGCAACCAGATTCTGGGCGTGAAGTCGACTAATTCCTTTGTAGAGAACGCCACATGGACACTTGCCGTGGTTATCTGCGTTCTTAGTATCCTTTCGGCTTTCGTGGCTCCTCGCACCCTCGTTCAATCGAAGGTTCAGGCCAGCCAGCCTGTGACTGAGCAGACTGCTACCCAGTTCCCTACTGCTCCTGCTGCCGACAACGCTCCTGCACCAGCTGCAGCGCCTGCCGATTCTGCAAAATAATCGGAAGGGTCGGAAAAGAAAATACGTGTCGATGCCTGTGGCCACAATGCCGTGGGCATCGCTTTTTTTTTGACTTCTATGGAAGAATATATCGGAAAAATAGACGCAGGGCTGCGCGAGTATGTTGAACGCGCCATCTTGCCGCGCTATCACAGCTTCGATGCAGCTCATCGCATCGACCATGTGGCTACGGTGATTGCCGAGAGTCTGCATCTGGCAGCCGGGCAACCCGATGTCGACATCAACATGGCCTATGCCATTGCCGCCTATCACGATACCGGCCTCGTTGCCGGACGCGCACGCCACCACACAATGTCGGCCGATATTGTACGTGCCGATGCCAAGCTGAGGCAATGGTTTTCGACGGAGCAGATTGAGGTTATGGCGCAGGCCGTCGAGGACCATCGCGCATCGTCGGGTCACGCCCCACGAAGCATCTACGGCCGCATAGTAGCCGAGGCCGACCGTGTTATCGACCCCGATATTACGCTCCGCCGCACCGTACAGTATGGCTTGGAGCACTACGGTGAACTCGACAAGGAAGGGCAATGGCGCCGTTTTGTTGAGCATCTCACCGAAAAGTATGCCGATGGCGGCTATCTGCAACTGTGGATGCCCGAAAGTGGCAACGCACACCGCCTGGCCCGGTTACGACTGCTCATTGCCGACCAACGTAGGCTCCGCTCGGAGTTCGAAAGGCTATATAGCCAATGCCATGAAACCCACTCCTGACTTTATTTTTCACTGACAATTGACATTATTTTCGGTGGCTCGATGGGCGGCAGCGATGCCGGGGGCCGGGAATCCGTCGAAGTGCGTAGCCGACAGCTTGCTTAATTTGCCGGTATATGCCGTTATGGGCGATGCCGATGCCATAAGCCGGAGAGCTCTCTCATTGCCTGGCTCAATGCCTCGGACAACGATAGCCGTCTTGATGTGGAAGCCGGATGGAACCACGAGACCACTTGCATTGAAAGCTACACCGAGAAGCGTCTCGGCAGTGCGTGTTGCTGTGAAAAAGTTGAGTTTCTTTGCGCTATATTTCAAAGAAAATCAACCTTCATTTAGTGGCTTAAAACAATCGGAATCTATTCTCTGGTCAGTATAGTTGTCATTTATCAATAGTTCCGGATTCTTTCCGATAAAGGCCTCCGCGGCCGTGATATCGCCATAAAGAAGCCATCTGAACCATGCTACTACATAACCGGCCGTAGTGTAAAGTGTTTCTCCGTGAACGGTGTTTCGTCTTCGTGCCTTGAGTTTACAACAATGTATGTTGTCGTAAATCTGGTCGAGCTCCTCAGATGAAATTACCCAATCATCTCCACCACCTTCTCCCGCGAGAAGAAGAATCGGAGCCTGAATCTTGCTCTCATCATAGTTCCAAAACAAGTCATTGGCCAGTTTCTTGTTTGTTGGTGACAACGACACTGCTGCCTTGTATGTCAGTCTATGTTCGGTCTCGGTAATAGCGTTGATTACTCCTACTCCTCCCTGAGAATGGCCAACTATACCCACATGACCAAAATCGATTTTATGGAAGAATAGACTTTTCGTATTATCAATGGTATCGTTTTTGTCAACCCTTTCAAGATACTGAAGGCATATTTCCGCACAAACGGCATTCCAAGAATACTTTTCCTCTGTCCCGATAACGATAAACCCCCATGATGCGAAATGTCGCGCAAGCGTTGAATAGCGCGAAAGTGGAGTCCCGGAGCCATTGCATATGACAATAACCGGGAATCGTTTGGAAGAATGTTCAAGATCAGACGGATAATAGACAAGTATCTTTTCAAATTCCTGGAGAACAACTTGCTCATGAAACGACACTTCATGCTCACCGTTTGCCATATACTTTTTTTCGATGGTTCCACTTACCGAAACAGTCGTCTGATAATCTTTAGGCGCGGCTGGTCTATTGGCAAGTATCACCAGGCATACTGCAACTAAGGCAATCAGTCCGACAACGACAAGACTGATAATCGACAATATTTTAAATATGGACTTCATGTTCTTGATAAGTACATTAAATGGAACTGGAACTCTCGCATCTGTTAAAGTGTTTATTGGACAAAGTTAATAAAAATGTAATTATTAAACTGAATATAATGGAACGACATCTTCAGCAACGGCACAAGCCGGGTGGCAAAATGCATCGCCACTGAAAGATAGGCTGCACTCGGCATAATCAAAAACAGAAACTTATGGTTTCTGTTTTGCTTCTGCACTCATTTGCACTATCTTTGCAAAAAAAGGAAACGACATGAAACAGTATCTCGATTTGCTTCGCGACATAATGGACAATGGTGTAATGAAGAGCGACCGCACCGGCACCGGCACCAAGAGCCTCTTTGGATATCAGATGCGCTTCAACCTTGAAAACGGTTTCCCGCTGCTCACCACCAAGAAACTGCATCTGAAATCGATAATCCACGAATTGCTCTGGTTTATTGCCGGCGACACCAATGTGCATTACCTGCAGGAGAACGGTGTGAGAATATGGAACGAATGGGCCGATGAAAACGGCGACCTGGGTCCTATCTACGGCAGCCAGTGGCGCGCTTGGCGCGATTATAACGGTGGCTGTATCGACCAGCTGAGCGAAGCTATCGACACCATAAAGCATAATCCCGATTCGCGCCGAATCATTGTAAGCGCTTGGAATGTGGCTGCAATACCTGAAATGAAGCTTCCGCCTTGCCATGCGTTCTACCAGTTCTATGTGGCCGACGGACGTTTGAGCCTGCAGCTCTATCAGCGAAGCGCCGACTGCTTCCTTGGTGTGCCGTTCAACATTGCATCGTATGCTCTGCTGCTGATGATGACAGCGCAGGTGACCGGGCTGCGTGCCGGCGATTTCGTCCACACCCTCGGCGATGCACATATCTATACCAACCATTTCGACCAGGTGCGCGAGCAGCTTAGCCGCACGCCGCGTGAATTGCCTAAAATGATACTAAACCCCGATGTGAAGAGCATCTTCGATTTTAAATACGACGATTTTCAACTCACCGGCTACGACCCTCTGCCTCACATCAAGGGTGTGGTGGCCGTGTAATCACTGCTGATTGCCATGCCTATTCTCTCGATTATCGTGGCTGCCGACCTCGACGGCGCCATTGGCCATAACGGCAACTTGCTGTGCCATCTGTCGGCCGACCTTAAGCGTTTCAAGGCTCTGACGATGGGCCATGCCATAATTATGGGCCGTAAGACGTTCGATTCGCTCCCGAAGGGCGCTCTGCCCGGCCGTAAGAACATCGTGATAACACGAAATGCCGGTTTTGCAGCCGAAGGTGCTGTGGTGGTGCATTCGCTCGACGAGGCTCTCTACGCTTCGGCCTCCGATTCCGAGCGGTTCATTATCGGTGGCGCCCAGCTTTACGACCAGACCTTTGCCATTGCCGACCGCATTTACCTCACACGCATCGAGGCGCGTTTCCCGCATGCCGACACTCGTCTGCACAATTTCAACATCGATGATTGGACGGTGACAGAAAAAACGTCGCACCCGGCAAGCGAGCGCGACGCATATCCTTATTCATTTATCACCCTTGAGCGCAAACGCTGATTACGATTGACCTTCGAGAGCCTTTGCTTCATCCCATAGCCGGTCCATCTCGGCAAGCGTCATTTCGTTGAGCGCCTTGCCTGATGCCTTTGCCTGACTTTCAACGTAGTTGAACCGGAAGATGAACTTCTTGTTGGTATGTTCAAGGGCAGTGTCGGGGTGAACCTTGTAGAGCCGGGCAGCGTTGACGATGCTGAACAGTAGGTCGCCAAACTCGTTTTCCAGGTTTGTGGCGTTTCCGCTGCGTATTTCACGCTCCACTTCGGCAATTTCTTCCTTCACCTTGTCCCATACCTGTTCTGGTGAATCCCAGTCGAAGCCCACATTTGCAGCTTTTTCCTGTATTCGGAACGCCTTGATGAGGCTCGGCAGCGAATTGGGCACTCCTGAAAGCACACTTTTGTTGCCGCCTTTCTCTTTCAGCTTCAGCTGTTCCCAGTTTTGCAGCACTTGGTCGGTATTGTCGACATGTGTGGTGCCGAAAACGTGCGGATGACGGAAAATCAGCTTTTTGCGTAGTGCGTCGCACACATCGGCAATATCGAACTGACCTTTCTCGTCGGCAATCTTGGCGTAGAAAATAATGTGTAGCAGCACGTCGCCCAGCTCCTTCTCAATGTCTGATACACTGTTGTTTATGAGGGCGTCGGCCAGTTCCATGGCCTCCTCAATAGTGTTGGGGCGTAGGCTTTCGTTGGTTTGCTTGGCGTCCCAAGGACACTTGATGCGCAGCTCGTCGAGCACGTCGAGCAGCGCACCGAATGCCTCAAGTTTGTAATCGCGAGAATTACTCATTTCAGGATTTCAATTGTGTTGTTTACTTGTTGAATTCGTCAACGCCCTTCTGCAAGAAGTTGAGGAATTTCTCTATGTCTTCGTTGTAGGAATACGGTCCCGACAGCATATCGCCCTTGGAGTTGACCACAACGTAGTAAGGCTGCGAGTTGGCAGCGAATTTGTAGCGTTGCAGATAGCTCCAGCGCTCGCCAACGGTGGTGAGGGTGAGTTTCTTGCCGTTCTCCACCACATTCATGGGCTGAGCCAGCGGCTTTCGGTCGTCGACCATCAGTTTCACCATCACAAAGTTCTCCTGGATAAGCTTTTCCACCTCGGAGTTCTCAAACACCGCTGTTTCCATCTTGCGGCAGTTGGTGCAGCCGAAGCCCGAGAAATCGACGAATACCGGCATCGAATGCTCATCAGCATAGCTGAGAGCCTCGTCGTAGTTGTCGAATTCAATGAATTTGCCTCCTTCGTAAAGGTTGAAGTCCTGTGTGGTCAACGGCGGGGCAAATGCGCTGATAGCCTTCAGCGGGGCGCCCCAGAGGCCCGGCAGCAGATACACCGAGAATGCCAGCGAAATCATTGCGAGGAAGAAACGGAAGGTGCCGATGGTCTTTGTCTCGCTGTCGTGGCTGAAGCGGAGCTTGCCGAGCAGATATACGCCGAGGAGGAAGAAAATCACAATCCAGAGCGATACGAACACCTCGCGGTCGAGGATATGCCAGTGATAGGTAAGGTCGGCCACCGAGAGAAACTTGAGCGAGAGCGCCAGTTCTATGAAACCGAGCACCACCTTTACCGAATTGAGCCAACCGCCCGATTTCGGCATCTCCTTGAGCATCGAGGGGAATAGCGAGAACAGCGAGAAGGGAATGGCAAGAGCAAGTGCGAAGCCAAACATGCCCACAGCCGGTCCTGTCATGTTGCCCATGGTGGCTGCTTCAACCAGCAATGTGCCAATGATAGGGCCTGTGCATGAGAACGACACCAAGGTGAGGGTGAAAGCCATGAAGAATATGCTCAGAAATCCGGTGGTGTTGCCGGCGCGGCTGTCGATATGGTTCGACCACGACGCTGGCAATGTAATGTCGAATGCACCGAAGAACGAGATGGCAAACACCACAAGCATCAGGAAGAAGAACACATTGAACACTGCGTTGGTCGACAGTTCGTTCAGGGCGCTAGCTCCGAAGGCCAGAGTGATGATTAATCCCAGCAACAGGTAGATGATGATTATCGATAGGCCGTAGATAGATGCATTAAGAATCGATTTGGCTCGCGAGCCGCTCTTCTTGAGGAAAAAGCTAACCGTGAGCGGAATCATTGGCCACACGCAAGGGGTGAGCAGAGCCAGAAGGCCGCCGAGAAAACCGCCGAGGAAGATATACCAAAGCGAGCCGCTCTGCGAATCGTCGGCACCGGAAGTATCTACCGGCGTCCAGGTGGCTGGCAGTTCGGATGCAGCCATCAGCTGGGCATTTGCAGCATCTTGTTCCGAAGAGTTGTCGGTGGCTGCCGCCGAAGAGTTGCCGGAGAATGTAAATGGCTCCTTTGTGGGTGGTATGCATGTCTCGTCGTTGCAGCTGGAGTATTCAACGTAGCCTTCGAGGAGTACTGCCGCCGGGTCGGTGACATTGAAATGCTGTGTCAGGGTAACCTTCTGTTCCCACCAGCTGAGGGTGAGTTCAAACATTTCGTCAACTTTTTCAATCGGGGCATGATCGGCAGTGAGTTCGCCGGTGGGTTCAAGTCCGGAGATTTTGTTCCACACCACAACAGTGGGCGACGGACCACCGTCGGGCAGCTGAGTGCTGTATAGATGCCAGCCATTGTCGATGGTAGCTGTGAACGTAGCCACAGCCTCGGTGTCGCTCACCATTTCGAATGAATTGTCCCATGTGATGGGTGTCTTTATGTCGTCTTGCTGGGCACACATCACGAGCGATGCCGCTGCAAGCAACAGCGAAATAAGATATCTCATATCAGTAAATTTGGTTAATCAGTGTTAGTTACCGCTCGAGCAGAGGCCAATCTCCTTGATGGCACCGGTTTCGGGGTAGAAAATGGCATACGACGGAGCTTTCTTGTCGCAGAACATGTCGGGGTCGAGCCCGAACTGTATTCCGTACTGTGCCACTTGGTAAAGGCCGCTGCTGATTTTGGTATTTTTATATTCGAGAGTCACCTGTGCTTCGCCCGGGATGTTGTACATCACAGCGCCTTTGGGCAACTTCTTGGTTTCCCCTTTCTCGTTAACCGGCAGCTCGCCGCGCTGGGTGATTTTCAGCGTTGCATACACCGGCTCGCCGCTGAGGTCGTCGGGCCCTACTATTCCGTTGAAATCCGACACGCGGAACAGCACTTTGCGGTTGAGTTCTTCGGCAGGAACAAAATGGATGTGCTTGGTAATGGTTTCGGTGGTCTGAGTTCCCACGAATAGGGCCATCAGTGCCGACTCCTGTTCGTCGAGCTGTTTCATCACCAGCTTCATGGCTTCGCCATCGGGTGGCATCTGTTCTGCCTCGCCGGTGATGAGGGCGGTTCGGCTTTCGCGGATTTTATAAATCATTGTAGCCGCCATCTCAGCACGTTTTGCTGTCGATTCGCTCACTAACAGTTCGCCCGGCAGTACCGAGGCAAATGCATCGGTGGGGCTTACAACCTTCTGTACCGGATTCTTCTTGTCGGTGGTCATCGATGCCACGTCGGCCGAAACCTCGCGGTTAATGGCCAGCGGCAATCCCGATGCGCTTAGCATCACGAATGGGCTGCTCCCTTTCTTGAACTGCACCAGGTATTTGTTTTCTTCATCGGCAACACCGTATGGGGTGATGACAACGTCCTTTAGGCGTAGGCGCTGTGCATCGGCCGTGACAGGATTGTCGATGCTTAGATATTTCTTGGCATATTTGTAGTACGGACCAGCCTTGCTGACAATTTTCTCAGCAGTGACCTCGATATCGAAATGAGTAACAGGCAACGAATACACCAAACCATATTCGTTATGCTTTGCTGCAGTGAATTTCTGGGTTTCTTGGGCAGTTGCCGAAGTGAATCCAACGAGCAATGCCATCATTGCGACAATTGTTTTTCTCATAATCAAATATTTAATGTGGCAAAGATAGTGCAAATCGAGTGCAGAAGCAAAAGAAACGAAGTTTATTTTGATTATGCCGAGATGCCGCCTACAGCGCTCCCGTTTTTTGTGAATTCATGGCTCGGGAATGTGTGCCGTATATAAATAATACCGGCAGCGGGCATCACTGCCGACTGCCGACGAAATTGATTTAACCAAAAACTTGTTTTATGATAATAATTACTTTACCATCAAATGTTTAGCAGGCCAATTATCCTCGTTTCATCGTTAAGCGATGCCGATGACAATGGCTTCCGAAATGCCGGTTAGCCTGGCATTTGGTCCGAAATATTCTGTAGCGTATTCAAGCGGAGATGCCTACGATATTGAGGCCGATAGCAACTTTGGTGAATAAGTTTATCTCACTCTCTTTTCCTTTGAATTTCCAACAATATCCAGCCGACAAAAGTCGGCAGTTATGGCTGTCGCGTCAAAATAATTCTAAAAAAATGTGTTGACTGTTTTCTGTGCCCACACTATTTTCCTATTGCAAATGTAAAGATTCGTTGCCAATAATCTACCATTGGCAACGATAAATTTTCGGGTATTAATATTTTTTAATAATCAGGCTGTTATGCCTCGTTTATTTGCATGCTTCGGCCACTTCGTTGCTGCCTATTTTCACCTTTGCCGATACGAATTCGGGAATATTGAACGAATACATGAATGTGTCGTAGAATTCGGGCGACTCTTGCGGTAGGACAAACGGTTTCGATGCGTTGCCTTCGGCATCGATATGAACCATGAACGGACGGGTGTAAAGGCCGTCGATGCGGCGTGAACTGAACACCAGCCATCGGCTGTTGGTGCTCCACGAATGGTAGCTCTCAACGTCGTTGCTGTTAGCCGGGGCGAGTGGTTGAGATTGTCGGGTGTCAAGGTTCAGTATATGCAGGTCGGCATCGCGGTGCCATATGCTGAAATTGCCGTACGAAGCAAGTGTATAAACCAGGAAATGGCCGTCGGGCGACACTCTCGGGAACGAAACGCTCCGATTCTGCCCGTGGCAGTTCACCAATGTATCTACTTGGCTGCCAAACGAGCGGCTCGAGGCATCGAAAGGCAGCGAGCACAGGCTGTAGTGGGCGTTGCGGAAGCCGTCGGGTAGTGTGCAAGTGTCGGATGTGCAGAAATACAGCAGTTTACCGTCGGGTGAGAATGTTGGGAATGTCTCGAATGCTGTGCTCGAGGCGATGAGACTGTCGGAGAGCGCTTCGCCGCGTTCTATGTCGTAAACCAGCACGTCGGAGGCTTGGTCGAACACCTCAACACGGTTGCAGTCGGCACGTTGGAACGCTTGTCGGGTGGTATTGGACGAAAAAGCCACGAAATGCCCCGACGGATGCCAGTAGGGGTAGACCAGCGACTGGAATTTGTCGGATAGGTGGCCATCTACGCGTCGCATCTTGTCGTTGCCGACAAAATATGTGCCGCCATGCTTGGCGCGCATGTGAAACAGCATTTGCTCGGGGTTGCGCTGGTTGAATGAGTGGCAGTTCATGCAATTGCCCTCAAACCGAGAGTTTACCACAATCGGTTGCTCGTCGAAATTGGTGATGTTGCGCTGGTATATTCCCATCTTGTTCCAAAGCTCGTAGCCCGGCGGGATTAGGCGGTACACCAGATAGGGGTCGGCTTCGTCGGCCGAAACGTGCCACTCGAATGCCTTGTGTCGACACCATTGGCCATTGTTGCGGGTATATACTATTACATCGATGCTTTTGCCTTTGCTGGCATCGAGCAGCGAGTGCCATTTGCCTTCGGGAATTATGAACGAGCCGTTGTTGGTGGCACCGACTACAATTTTGCCTCCGTCGTCGCAGCAAATGGTTGCAACAGCCTCGTCGGCCGGCGTTGTGATGCGGAAACGAAGAGGGGCAATGTTGTGCGGTATGGTGACATCGACATAGTCGGGGAAAATCTGGGGACAAGCATCGTCAGATGTGTCGGCCTTCGGTTCGCTGACACCGCAGGCTGCCAGCAGCGAAAGCAAGCTTATAAGGGCTGCAAAACGTATGGTAATTGGATGTTTCATTGTCGGCTAAGATAATAGTACCAATAAGTGTTTCCGAAATTGAATCGCAGTTGTTGTGCTGCCGATGGATTGCTTCGGCGTTGGCGTGCCAAGTCGCGGAACTGCTGGAACTGTTCCATCACGGTGTCGTCGACACCATATGCTCGAGCCTGCTCCGGATTAGCCTCGTGCATCATCAGCATAGCCTCCTGGCACGGTCGTGGCATTGGCGAGAGTGCCGGCGCGCCCACAAATTCGTCGAGCATGAGGGAGAGGGTGGTTATGTCGCCGCTGAGAAGACAGAATGCAATGTAGTATTCGAACGCCGGGCGGAACGAAGTGTTGGAGCGCATTATATCGATGAGGTCGTCGGGAGCCATACCAATGTTGGTGAGACCGTCGAGGCTCGACAGGCATCGGCGCAAGTTGCCAAGCTCGCTGTCGGCATCAACTTTACTGTCGTTGTAGAGAAACTGGGTGTAGTAGTCGGCACTGCCTCGGTAGGCATAGGTGTGCTGCATCAACCTGATGTATTTCTCGGCCACGGGATAGGCACCATATATAATGTTGGTCTTGACCAACCGTAGCAGCATGCGTGGATTTATGCCACGCTCGCATCCTGTCATTGCCTCGAAAGCCAGATTCTGAGCCAGTGCCACGTTGCCCATTGTGTAGGCCACATCGCTGAGCAGAGCCGACACCTGCATCTGCTTGTTCCACTGTAGCCACAGGCCTTGTATGCCGTTTTGGGGTGTTGTGGTAAGGCGGTTGACGAGCATACCCGAGCGTGCCAGCGCCAAATTCATGTAGCAGGCGTGGAAAGTGTTTTGCGAGGCACGCAGCCGCGGCGATGCCAGCAGCCGGTCCCATTGCCGGGTGTTGGCATAGTGGTCGAATTCCTTCACTGCATATTCTCCGGCATCGTTATAGTGTCGGGCTCCGTATACGAAAACCGTTGAGGCGGCTATAATCTGCAGCACGGCAGCTACCGCGATTGCAGCCTTGGCTTGCATCGCCGGTGCGCGACGAACCACCCATCCCAGTGCAATCACAGCCACAAGCAGGGCCCATGCGGTCCACACAGCCGTGGTGTCGGGAGCCAGCATCTGATAATATAACGATGGCGACAGCAAATCGGCAAGCGGTTTGTCGGAAAATCCGCTGTAGAAAGCTGCCAATGGCGCAGCCACAGCAATTGCCATGATAGCTATGGCGAAAGGCAGTGCTTTACGCCAAGGAATGAGTTGGAACTCGATAACAGCCATGGCCACAGCCATCAGCAATGCTGATGAACCGGTGAGATGAAACGTGAGCCACACCATAGGCACTGCTATTGCCCATCGAAGAGAGCATCGACTTATGCCGGCATATCCCGCCAGAGCCACCACTACCAGCAGAAACGCCACCGTGGCTTCTAAGTGATAGCTTGCACTTGCCTCGGCCCATACCAGCGGCATTGCCGGCAGCAGATAGGCCAGCCACAGGTCGCGCCCACCGTATAGTTTGACGCAAAGGCTTCGCAATGCAAGTGCCGAAGCCAGCCATAGCACGGCAGCCACAGCAGCACCCACATAGTTGTGGACAAAAAACTGAATAATGAAAGAAGCGGCATATTCCATGGCCCCGGCAGGCTCGGCCAGCAACTGCATGGCGTAGTCGGTGCTGAAACGAAACATGCGGAACTGCTCCTCGTAGAAGTAGTTGAAAGCGAAGAATTGTTGTAAGTACACAAACATGAACACGGCGGCTAAAGTGCACGCCAGGGTCCACACCAAGGTTTTCTTCATCGTCGGGTGCGGTGTTAAGTTATGGTAGCCGGGATAAAAGTTGGCATCCCGGCAGCCACAAAGTTACGAAATATTTGTAATTTACAGCGTTAAACACATAAACTTATATCCAGCGAATAAATAAAGGAGATACGGCTTTCGGTGCCGTACCTCCCTTGTGAGCCAATGACGATCTATGTTTCTACTTTTTTGTTGTAACTATTATCATGTTGCGATTTTTGTCGACGGTTATCGATGCAATCTTGTCGGGCGATAATGCTTCAAGTTCGGCTTCGGAAATCTTCTCGCCGTCGAGGTATATTTCCATATCTGCGGTATTTGATGAACGTGCTTCGTTGTTATATTCATCTAAATCAAACAGAGTTTCCTTGCCGTTGACAACGATTGCCATTTTTGGATTAATTAATTCTCCTGTGAATGGGAATGAAACAGTAATTTCAGCGGTTCCATCGTTCAATTCAAACTTCTGCGATGTGGATTGATAGGTCTTTCCATTATTGGTAAATGTTGCTTGCGAGAACAGGAACTTGTGTCTAAACTGTTCTCCCTTTATAACGGCGGTGGTGCTCGTCTCGTCGCTGTAGATGCTGATAACTTTGAAACGCTGAATCAAGATTTTGCTTTCCGGAAGATTTTCTCTACCTTTGTTCACAGATACTTCGCTGCTGCTGATGGTTGATACAGCAGCGCGCACTGCCGGAATACCGGCCACTTCAAGTGCCAATGCGAGCATCGGCACAAGTGCGAGGGCTTTCAATTTATGCCCTGCACCACTTCTTTCTTTGTACATCATGGTGATACGTTTTTTTATTTTACTATGATTGAGGCTGTTGGCTAATGACGGGAATCGATTGCCGACAGCCTTTTTTATTAATAACAGTTGATACTCTTGTGCATTGTGCCCGCAGTCAATCACTGCCATATCTGCTTGATATTCGTGAATAAGCATAAGTTCGTCGCGCATGAGCCACGCGGCCGGATTGAACCAGTTGATGATGCACACAGCCTGCGCTATCAGCAAATCAATCCAATGTCTGGCCTCGATGTGTTTCAGTTCGTGGGTGGTAATCGCTGAGCAGGAGTGTTCGTAGTCATGTTGGCTGATTACAATGTAATGCATCCAACTGAATGGCGCGAACTTCTCATTATCGGTTACAACAAGAGTGTAGCCTTCCCGCTTAATTTTTTTGCCTGAGCCAATCATTCGTGTGAGCTGCAGCCATGTGATTATGGTCTTGGCGGCAACCACAATCATTCCGGCAACAAAAATCCAAATCAGAATTGTGCCCCAAATCGGGGTTTGCAATGGTGATGCAATTGTTTCGGCTTCGGGCATTGCCTCAAGCGATACTGCCTCGGGCGACGATTGCCCTAAAACATTATCGAAAGCAGGAAATATGTGTGGTGTGGCAAACGCCACCAGATAGATGCACAACAGTACACCACGATTAAAACTGTGCTGGTTGTGACGTGACAGAAACACGCGGAATGCCAGATAAAGCGCCAGCATCGCCAACCCGCTGATTATGGAATATGCCAGGAGTTCGCCCATGTTCATTTGCCTTTTTCTTCCACGAGCCTCAGCAATTCTTCGAGGTCGCTTTTCGATATCTTTTCTTCTTCTACAAGTGCCGATACTGCGCCATAATAGCTTCCGCTAAAATAGTTCTTGATGAAGTCGCCAAAGCTACGGCTTCTGAAATATTCCTTCTTCACTTTGGCAAAGTAGTGGAATGTTCCGTTTTCATTGTTATGCCCCACGAATCCCTTAGCTTCCAGACGGCGCATTACGGTGGATGCAGTGTTGAAATGCGGCTTTGGCTCGCGATACAGTTCTATGAGTTTGCTTATTGTTATAGGCTCATGTGCCCAGAGAAGTTGCATCAGCTCCTCCTCCTTGGGTGTCAGTTGTTCTTTCATTGATTTCTTCATAACTATTTTTGTAGTTTATATTGCAAATATAATAACTACTTTTGTAGTTGAAATAGCATGTTGCCGGTTTTAACAAGCTTTAACTACAAAAGTAGTTTTCCTTCTATCTTCCTTTGGATTTCTATCATCAACTGTAGCTATATGTCAAGGTATTCGGCACACCGCGCAAGCGCGTTGTGGATACCGTGGGTATAGCCACATTTTTCAGCAATATTTGGCAATTATGACAACAAATATTAATTTTACGGCGATATTGCGGTGAAATGCATCGGCTGCAGCAGGTGGGATATTAGGGCATCTGGGCGGTAAATGGTGTGTGCCATAATGGTTTAGCAATGATGCATAGCAGACTCCAACGGGCAGCGATGCTTTGTTGAAGCCTAATGGAAAGTCGCCTACATCGCTATTGATATGGAAGAAATTATTGAACAAATACCTGTAGAACTGTTACGAAAGGAACTCACTGCGGAACGGCTTCTGCGTCACACCAACAAGAGCGGC
>JBJEKE010000159.1:0-10132 GCA_051878475.1 Muribaculaceae bacterium
CAATAATATTGCTTGAGCCGACACCCGAGATGGGTGGTAGTGAACTTGCCACCATACCGGAGGCATGGAGCGGTGTGCGCATTGCCTACACAAAGCGTGCACCCATAGCCTCTGATTTCATCAGAATCAGTAAGGAGGCCGGCACCGATACCCGTATGCTCTGCCTCAGCAAATATATCGCTCCGACAATGAAATGCCACACCGACATTGGTTCCGACCGACAGCTGAAATTGCTGCTGGGCCACTGTCATGGTGTCGACAGTATAAAGGTGGGGCTCGTCAATGCCGACGGATTCACCTACACAGCCCTGCTCGATGTCGATGCTCACGGCAACGCCACTGTGGACATTGCCTCAATGACGCTCGATGCCACATTGCTCAATCCCGCTCCGTATCCTACGTTCCTGCGACGCGAATTCGTCCCCGATACAGCAACAGTTACAGCGTTGAAACTCGACGAGGCACTTATGCTTACCCTTACAGCCTATGTGTGGCTTGCCGAGGCCGAGGTGGAACTAAAAGGTGTATACATTGAATAATCAATTAATAATCAAATAAATACATATTAATTACCTAAACAAACATCATGAAATTATGAAACGCGGAAAGTTTCTTTCAGGTATTCCGATGCTGCGGAGCTTGCTGGTGATGCTCGTTGCCATGGCACTGAGCACTGCAGCCATGGCGCAGTCGCGCAGGACGGTGTCGGGAACCGTAGTCGATGAACTCGGCGAGCCTATGATAGGCGTAACCGTTCAAGTAGTGGGAACATCAGTTGGTGTATCGACCGATTTCGACGGCAACTTCACCCTTGCCGTGCCGGAAGGCGCCACCCAGCTCGAACTGTCATATATCGGCTATCGCAAAGCCGTTATAGAAATTGCAACAGGAAAACTCAACATTGCCATGGAGCCCGACACCCAGGCCCTTGAGGAGGTGGTAGTAATCGGTTATGGTGTCCAAAAGAAAGATGACCTCACCGGCTCGATATCTACCATCGGTGCCAAGGACTTCAACCAAGGCGTAATCAGCTCGCCCGAAGAACTTATCAACGGTAAGATTGCCGGTGTGAAGATTACCAACACCGGTGGTTCGCCAAACTCAAGCTCGAGCATACGTGTACGTGGCGGTGCCTCGCTGAATGCTTCGAACGACCCTCTGGTGGTGCTCGACGGAGTGCCTATGGAGGTTGGCGGCGGTGTTGAGGGTTCGGGCAACTTCCTCAGCCTCATCAACCCTAACGACATTGAGAGCATGACTATCCTCAAGGATGCTTCCTCTACTGCCATTTATGGTTCGCGTGCCTCGAACGGTGTTATCATCATCACCACCAAAAAAGGCAGCGGCGAAGGCATAAAGGTGTCGTTCCAGACTACCAACTCGCTCTCGAATGCCGCTCAGATTGCCAAAGTGCTTAGCGCCGACCAATTCCGTGCTGCCGTTGAGCTGTTTGGCTCGGATTCGCAGAAACCACTGGTGGGCAACGCCAACACCGACTGGAACAAAGCCGTTCTTCGCACTGCTTTCGGTACCGACAACAACATCAGCATCTCGGGTCGTGCTACCAGTTGGATGCCGTTCCGCCTTTCGCTCGGCGCAATGTACGAAGAGGGTATCCTCCGCAACGATAACAACAACCGCTATACAGCCAACGTAAACCTTACCCCGTCGCTGCTCGACGACCATCTGCGCATTACCCTCAGCGGTAAAGGTACATATTCGCGCAGCCGCTTCGGTAACACCAGCGCATTGTGGAATGCCGGTGCCTACGACCCCACTCAGCCGGTTTACGGCACTCTCGACGCTTCGGGCAACCAGATACTCGCCGCCGATGGTACTCCGCTGTTTGGCGGATACCACGAGGTTATCGACAATGCCAACCGTCCGGCTCAAGGTGCTATCGGCAACCCGCTCGCTATGGCTGAACTCTATCAGAACCGCTCTAAGGTGTATCGTTTCGTGGGTAATGCCGACGTTGACTATCGTCTGCACTGGCTCCCCGAACTTCGCCTGCATGTTACCGGTGGTTACGACTATTCGCACGGCGAAAGCACCGTGGATATGCCGATGAACAGCTTCAGCGGATACAATTCAGGCGGCTACCACTATAAGAAAGGTCCGCAGAACAACTACAACCGTCTGCTCACTGTTTATGCCAACTACAACAAGGATTTCGATGCCATCAAGTCGGCCCTCGACCTTACCGTCGGCTACGATTACCAGTATTGGCGCAACGATTATCAGGCCTATTCAACCTATAACGATGCCGGTGAGGTTTCTAACACCACATCGCCATACGACGAGCGTCACACACTGCTTTCGTACTACGGACGTATCAATTATACCTTCGACCGCAGATACCTGCTCACTGCAACTTTCCGTCGCGACGGTAGCTCGCGCTTTGCCCAGGATAACCGTTGGGGTACATTCCCGTCGGTGGCTTTGGCATGGCGTGTGTCGAACGAGAGTTTCTTCGAGCCTCTGCGCCGTGTGATGAACGACTTTAAGATTCGTGCCAGTTACGGTGTTACCGGCCAGCAGGACGGTATCGCTAACTATGGCTACATCCCTAAATACACGATCTCGCAAGAGGGTGCCTACTATCTGTTTAACGGCCAATGGATTCCTACCTATCGCCCCGAGGCTTATAACAGCGACCTGAAGTGGGAAACCACAAAATCGTGGAACTACGGTATCGACTTCGGATTCCTTAACAACCGTATCACCGGTACTGTTGACTACTATACCCGCAAGACCGAAGACCTTCTGGCCACCGTGCCCATCCCGGCGGGTATCAACTTCGACAAGACAATGCTTTCAAATGTTGGTAACGTGTCGAGCAAAGGTGTGGAAATCGCTATCAATGCCAACATTATCGACACTCGCGACTGGTCGTGGAGTGCCACTTTCAACGCCACTTGGCAGGAAAACAAAATCACCAACCTGAATCTGGTGCCTGGCACCGACGACTCTGACACTTATGTGGGCTATATGGAATCGACTCCGATCCAGGTGTTCAAGGCCGGTTACACCCCTTACACTTTCAAGGTGTATAAGCAGATTTACGACCAGGAGACAGGCCGTCCTATCGAAGGCCTATATGCCGACCTCAACGGCGACGGCGAAATCACTGCCGACGACCAGTACTACTATCATTCGGCTGCCCCCGACTGGATTCTCGGTCTGAGCACTTCGCTCCGCTACAAGCGGTTCACCATCAGCACTTCGCTCCGCTCGCAAATCGGAAACTATGTGTATAACGGCAACTTTGCCAACATGGGAGCTTGGGAATGCACCACATGGTCGTCAGGTCAGATTAACAATCTGTCGCAGAGTTTCCTTGATTCGCAGTTCCGCAACCGTCAGTATCCTACCGACTACTACATTGAGAACGCATCGTTCATAAAGATGGACAATCTGCAGTTGAGTTACAATTTCGGCCGAGTGTTCAACGGTGTCGACCTCAACCTGTCGGCTATGGTACAGAACGTGTTCACCATCACCAAATATAAAGGTATCGACCCCGAATGGGCCTACGGTGTCGAAAGTTCGGTGTACCCGCGTCCGCGCACTTATTCATTAACCATTGGTCTTAACTTCTAAAAATCGCTATACTGAAATGAAAAAGATATATTTATATATAGTGGCATCGCTGCTCATGATGGCATCGGCATGTACCAACGACCTCGACCAGCAGCCACATGTGGGCGCAAGTTCAAGTTCAGTGTACTCCTCTATCGAGGGCTATCAGGCTGTGCTTGCCAAGATTTACGGCTCTTACAGCCTTGTGGGACAGGGTCGCGCCAGCGACGTTGATATCAGCGGCAACAAGGATTACGACCTGTTGCGTAAACTCTTCAATCTGCAGGAGGCTGGCACCGAGGAAACCGCCATGACATGGCTCTCGGGAAGCAACATGTATGGCATTGTTTACATTACTTTCGATGACACCGACCCATGGGTGTCCGATACCTACTATCGCCTGTACTACAGCATCGCTCTGTGCAACGAATTCCTTCGCTACTGCGATGAGGGCTCGATAAGCGGATTCTCGCAGGACCAGCAGGCCGAAATCCGCATCTATGCCGCTGAGGCTCGCTTTATCCGAGCTCTCGACTACTTCTATGTGCTCGACCTTTTCGGCCAAGGCCCATATGTTGACGAAAACACTCCAACTTCGGGCGTTATCCCCGAAGCCTACACCAACAAGCAACTGTTTGCTTATATCAACAGCGAAATTGCCGCCATTTCGGATATTCTGCCCGAAACCAACAGTTATGCCCGTGCATGCAAGGCTGCTGCCTGGGCTCTTGGCGCACGCCTGAATCTCAACGGCGAGATTTTCGACAGCGAAAGCCATGCCACCGAGTGTATTGACTATTGCAAGAAGATTATCAGCAGCGGACGTTATTCGCTTGAGCCTGAATATGCCAAACTGTTCAACGCCGATAACCACTTGCGAACCAACGAAATAATATTTGCCTTTGCCTGCGATGCCGACAAGGCTACCACTTGGGGCGCCGGAACATCGCTCGTGGCCGGTGAATGCGGTAGCGACAGTTCGCAGAATCCTGCCGACTACGGTCTGGAATCAGGTTGGGGTAACTACCGCGTGCGCGGCGAACTCCCGGCTCTCTTCGAATCGGGCGACTCCCGCTATATGTTCTGGAGTGATGGCCAGACCCAGTATTTCACCAATGCCATCGACACTCACTCTGAGGGCTACTATTCAGAAAAGTGGACCAACCTTACCGACGATGGCGAGGCTGCATCCAAGTCGGCTGCCTATGGCTGCAACACTGACGTGCCTATGTTCCGCCTTGCCGATGTGTATCTGATGGCTGCCGAAGCTGTGCTTCGTGGTGGCACCGGCTACAGCCGTGCCGATGCTCTTGGCTTTGTGAACCTGGTGCGCGAGCGTGCATATGGCTCGACTGCCGGCGACATATCCGATGCCCAGCTTACTCTCAATTTCATGCTCGACGAGCGTGGTCGCGAGATGTATCACGAATGGTGCCGCCGTTCCGACCTTGTTCGCTTCGACTGCTTCACCACCGACAAGCGTCTGTGGCAGTGGAAGGGTGGCGTGCTCGATGGCACTGCCGTTAATTCGCGTTACAACGTTTATCCTATTCCGGCTACCGAACTGTCGGCCAACCCGAATCTGAAGAACGTAAATTATTAACAAACAGCATTTTAAAAGATTACAACATGAAAACCTTTAAATATATTGTTTCGCTGCTTCCGGCTTTGCTCATCTGTGCAATGCTGCAGTCGTGCGACAAGGACGGCGACCTGCTGTACACCGACGGTACCGGCAGTGCTGCCATCAACGGCACCGACACCGATATAGTGCTCGACTATAACAACCTCTCGGCACTGGCTCTTACCATCTATTGGAACGAGAACGGCGACATCACCCTCAGCGACCCGCGTGTGGAAGCTCCTAAGGGCGCTGTCACCAACACCATCCAGATGTCGCCATCGTCAGATTTCGCCTCGGTTTACGAGGAGATAATGTCGGTTGGTGTGTATGCACGTCAGTACACTTGCGACGAACTCAACAACATTCTCAACCGCCTCGGCTACGAGGGCGGCGTGAAGGCTCCGCTATATATCCGTATCAAGAGCTCGCTTGGCAATAACATCGATCCCGACTACAGCGATGTGCTTTCGCTCAATGTCACTCCTTATCTCATCGATATGTCGATAGGCTACTATCTCGACTCGAAGCAGGGCGACACAGGCAAGAGCCTCTATTCGGCCACTTCAAATGGCGTTTACATAGGCTTCATCGGTGCCGGCGCCTGGGAGAACTGGTGGCTGCGTGAGGGAAACAACACCATTTGGGGCAACGACGGCGTAGTGGGAACTCCATTTATGCTCGGCAACAACACCACCGGTCTCAGTGTGTGGAACTTCTGGTATCCCGGCGTTTCGGGGTGCTACTACACCATCGTCGATACCAAGGCCAACGAGTGGAGCGCTCTGCTCATTCCTGAGCTCACACTCGGTGGCGACCTTTCCGGTGCAATGACCTACGACCGAAAGGCTAACGTGTGGACTTATGTGTTTGATGCTTCGGCAGGCACTGTCAACGTAACCATATCGGGCACCGGCAAGCAGTATAACATTGGCACCGGCACCGACGACGCTGCTGCTATCGATACTCCGGTGGCATTCTCGGGCAGCGCCGACAATTTGTCGTTCGGTTCTTCGGCTTCGTCAATCAGCGTTCCGGTATCTGCATCGGGCGAGGCTACCCTGAAGCTCGACCTGAGCAATCCTTGCCAGTGGACTGTAACTGTTGAAGCCGGCGGTGGCGCTCCGGTGGTTGTGGCAAGCAAATACCTCTATCTATCGGGTGTGTATGGCGACTGGAACTTCGAATCATACCTGAAACTCTATAATGAGGATAATCTTACCTATGGTGGTGCTCTGCAGGTTAACTCTGAGTGGGGCTACCGTATGTACACCGAGGCTGAGGCTTGGGACAACTACTACACTATGGTTGATGGCGGCAATGCATTTGAAGGCTCGCTGGTGAAGAACGGCGATGGCAACGTGGCTGCTCCCGATCCCGGTTTCTACCTCTTCGATGTATCGCTCAGCGGCCTTACATATAAGGTTACTCCTATCACCAAGGTGTCGTATTCCGGTCTTAACGACGATTGGAGCCTCACCGAAATGACTGCTACAGAAACTCCCGGCGTCTACACTGCAGTGGTGCAGAAAACTGCCAACACACCGTGGGGCGTGAAGATTATTCTTAACGACAACTGGGATTTGTTCTTCGGTGGTGGCTCTGGCGAGTTGCTGCTTTACCAGAGTGGTTTCGACGGCGACAACGAACTGGCCAATGGCGAATACACACTCACCGTTGACCTTTCTAAAGGAACTTATTCATACACTGCTAACTAATCTACCGATATGCGTTATATTAGAATAATCTTTGCCGCAGCTGTCGCTGCCTCGATGGCTTTCACCTCGGGTTGCACCCAGGAAAGCCCTATTACAAACCCGCCGGTTGACCATTCGGAAACCGAAATCGAACGTGGCACTTTTGCCAAGGGTGCCGATGTGAGCTGGGTTACCGAACTTGAAGCAAAAGGCTACAAATTCTATAATGCCGATGGCAACCAGATGGAGCTGATGAAACTCTTGCGCGACGAGTGCGGAGTGAACTCCATACGTCTGCGTGTGTGGGTCAATCCCGCCGAGGGATGGAACAACATCGACGACGTGGTGGTTAAAGCTCGCCGTGCCAATTCGCTCGGATTGCGCGTGATGCTCGATTTCCACTTCAGCGACACTTGGGCCGATCCCGGTCAGCAAGCCATTCCCGAAGCTTGGGCCGATATGGACCTTTCTGCCATTAAGGTGGCCATGGCTGCCCACGTAACCGACCTGCTCAACAAGCTCAGTGCCTGTGGCGTTGAGCCTGAGTGGGTGCAGATTGGCAACGAAACCCGCACCGGTATGATGTGGCCGCTCGGCAAACTCGACAATGGCTCTAATTTCACCGAAATGGTGAATGCCGGATACGATGCCGTTAAAGCGGTGTTCCCCGACGCCTTGGTTATAGTTCATTGCGACAGCGGTGACAATGCCTGGCTATACAGCAATCTCTTCGGTACTCTCAAGGCTCAGGGCGCTCGCTACGACATGATAGGCATGTCGCTCTATCCCGATGCCTCGAACTGGTCGACCACCGTTGCATCATGCGTTAGCAACATAAGCACAGTAAAGGCTGCTTATGGCAAGCCGGTGATGATTTGCGAGGTGGGTATGGACTATAAGGAGGCTGCTACCTGCAATGCCATGCTCACTCAGCTGATGGCTCGCTGCATTGAACTCGATGTAAAGGGTATCTTCTACTGGGAGCCCGAAGCCCCTGCCCAAGAAGGCTACAAGAAGGGCTGTTTCGTCGATGGTGCGCCCACCGAGGCTCTCGACTGTTTCAAGGATTAAAGCATATTAACCAATTCCTTAGTTTTATGAATCCACGGCGGCAAATGCCATTATGTGCGTTTGCTGCCGTGAAAATAAAAAATGACAATTATGAGAAGATTCATTATATTGGCAACGATGGTGGTTGTCGCCGTTATGGCCGTTGTGGCTCAGCTGCGCACTACCGAAACCCTTACCGACGGCTGGCAGTTTGCCAAGGGTGCGCCTGAAGAGGCCTCCGAGTGGCAGAGTGTGCGTGTGCCGCACGATTGGGCTATCTATGGTCCGTTCGATATCAACAACGACTTGCAGCGTGTGGCTGTCGAGCAGAATGGCGAAACTGAGGAGACGCTGAAAACCGGCCGCACCGGTGGACTGCCGTTCATTGGCAAAGGGGTGTACCGCACGGTGTTTAATGTTGCCGATACTGCACAGCGCTCAGTTACTTTGGTGTTTGATGGTGCCATGAGCAATGCTCATGTGAAGGTCAACGGCCGAGAGGTGGCTTATTGGCCTTATGGATATAATTCGTTTTATGTCAACATCGACGATGCAGTGCGCCCGGGCAACAATGACCTCGAGGTGTCGCTCGAGAATTTTGAGCGCGCATCGCGATGGTATCCCGGTGCAGGGCTCTACCGTAATGTGCATGTTGTGAACACTGCGCGGGTGCACATACCGGTGTGGGGCACTTGCCTCACCACTCCGCACGTCGACGGCGATTTTGCCTCGGTGCGTCTGGAAATGGCTATTGCCGGCACCCGAAATGGCGAAAAGGTTGACGTTGCCACCGATATTATTGCACCTGACGGCTCGGTGGTAGCTTCGAACACAACGGAGTATGTGGCTCGTGGACAAGAATTTGTGCAGAATTTTGTGGTTGATAAGCCTCAGCTGTGGAATGTAGGTTCACCGGCGCTCTACACAGCCCGCACCACGCTTAGCGTAGATGGCAAGGCTGTCGATGTCTACGACACCCGCTTTGGTATCCGCAGAATTGAGTATATACCCGAAAAAGGCTTCTTTGTTAACGGAGAAGTTACCAAATTCAAAGGTGTGTGCAATCATCACGACCTTGGCCCGCTCGGAGCTGCCGTTAACCGCTCGGCATTGCGCCATCAGATTGAGTTGCTCAAGGATATGGGAGCCAATGCCATACGCACATCGCACAATATGCCGGCTCCGGAGCTGGTGGAGCTGTGCGACGAGATGGGCATGATGCTCATGGTTGAGCCCTTCGACGATTGGGGCTTCCGTCCGAAGTCGCCTAACGGCTATGGCCGCTTTTTCGGCGATTGGGCGGAACGCGACATCGACAATATGGTGCGTCACTATCGCAACAGCCCTTCGGTGGTGATGTGGTCGATAGGCAATGAGGTGCCGAGCCAGTGGGGCCCGGTTGGCATGGATGAGCTGGTGATGCTGCGCAATATGGTTCGCAGTCTCGACACCACTCGCCCTATTACCTGCGGAATGGACCAGATTGATGCCGTCTTGGGCAACGGCTTTGCCGCCGCCCTTGATATCCCCGGCTTCAACTACAAGCCGCAACGCTACGACGAGGCTTACGCCAAGCTGCCGCAACGCTTGATTCTTGGTTCGGAAACGGCTTCAACAGTTTCGTCGCGCGGTGTATATCATTTCCCGGTTACCTATGGCGACCACAACAGCCAGTTGCACCCCGATAACCAGTCGTCGAGTTACGACACCGAGGCTTGCTATTGGTCGAACACTCCCGATATCGATTTTGCCCGCGACGATGACCATCCGTGGTGCATCGGCCAGTTTGTATGGACCGGGTTCGACTATCTCGGCGAGCCGTCGCCCTACGATACCGATGCTTGGCCAAGCCACAGCTCGGTGTTCGGAATCATCGACCTTGCCTCAATTCCAAAGGACCGATTCTATCTGTATCGCTCAGTGTGGAACACTGAGAGCCCTACGCTGCACATCCTCCCGCATTGGAACTGGAAGGGACGCGAAGGACAGGTGACTCCGGTTTTCGTCTACACCAGCTATCCTAAGGCCGAACTTTTCGTAAACGGCACGAGCTATGGCATCCGCGAGAAAGACCCATCGAGCCTCTACGACCGCTATCGCCTGCGTTGGAACGATGTGGTGTATGAGCCGGGCGAACTTAAAGTGGTGGCCTACGATGCCGCAGGCAATGTGGCTGCCGAGC
>JBJEKE010000159.1:10232-14397 GCA_051878475.1 Muribaculaceae bacterium
CCGGGCGAACTTAAAGTGGTGGCCTACGATGCCGCAGGCAATGTGGCTGCCGAGCGTACTGTGGTCACTGCCGGAAAACCGCATCATCTGGTGGTGAGCGCCAACCGCGAACAACTTGCCGCCGACGGTGCCGACCTGGTGTACTTCACCGTCAGAGTTGCCGACCGCAACGGCAACATCGTGCCAACCGACTCGCGCAAGGTGTCGTTCGAGGTGTCGGGTGCAGGCTCATTCGAAGCCACAGCCAACGGCGACCCCACATGCCTCATGCCGTTCCAGAACCCGGAGATGAAGCTCTTCAGCGGTGCAGCCACGGCAATAGCCCGCAGCGCCGGCACTGCCGGAACGCTCCGCTTCACTGTGAAAGCCAAGGGCGTGAAGCCCGCAACCGTGGAAATTCCAGTCCGCTGACATGCCGACACATATAGAGCGAAAAGGTGCGTATCCCCAAGATGCGCACCTTTTCAGTTAATTTTCGGGGAAATGTTGTAACTTTGTGGCAGTTTTCGCATTGTTTCCGCTTCGCGGCTGCCTTATCTTTGCAAAAAGCTTGGATGTTGCAGATGGAGGCGAGGGGTGCGACATTTTGAAGCTATTTTTATGATTGACAAGTCAACATTCAACGGAGGAACGGTAGAGTATCACACTCTTGGGTGCAAACTTAATTTTGCCGAGACATCGACTATCGGCCAAATCCTGTCCGACAAAGGATTCAGCCGTGCCCAGAGCGGCGATGTGCCCGACATCGTGGTGGTTAACACTTGCAGTGTTACCGAACTGGCCGACAAGAAGTGCCGCCAGACCATCCGCCGACTGGTGAAGAAATATCCCGATGCACTGATGATTGTCACCGGATGTTATGCGCAGCTCAAGGGTGATGAGATTGCCGGGATTCCGGGTGTCGACATAGTGTTGGGCAGCGAACAAAAGCTGGAAATTGCCCGTTATCTTGACGAATGGCTTGAACATCGCGAGCCTAAGGTGGCAATCACGCCGTCGAAGGATATCAGGCTGTTTAGCCATTCGTGCTCGCGTGGCGACCGCACCCGCTACTTTCTGAAAGTGCAGGACGGTTGCGACTACTATTGCAGCTATTGCACCATCCCCATTGCCCGTGGCCGCAGCCGTTGCGACTCTGTGGAAAGCCTCGTGGCCGATGCGCGCCGTGTGGCCGATGAGGGGGGTAAGGAGATTATCATCACCGGAGTGAACATTGGCGACTACGGCAAGCATATCGGTGCCTCGTTTTTCGACCTCGTTAGCGCTCTCGACCAGGTTGAAGGCATCGAGCGTTATCGTATCTCGTCGATTGAGCCCGACCTGCTCAGCGATGAGGTTATAAGCTTGGTGGCCGAATCGAAGCGCTTCATGCCGCATTTCCACATTCCATTGCAATGTGGAAGCGATGAGGTGCTGCGCATAATGCGCCGCCATTACGACACCGCCCTGTTTGCCTCGAAAATAGAGCAAATACGCAAGGTGATGCCCGATGCGTTCATCGGTGTTGACCTGATTGTGGGAATGCGTGGCGAAACCGAGAAACTCTTCGAGGAATCGTACGATTTTTGCCGTTCGCTCGACATATCGCGCCTGCATGTGTTCCCTTATTCCGAGCGCCCCGGCACTCTGGCGCTGCGAATCGACCATGTAGTCGACCCGCGTGAGAAGAGTCTTCGCGCCCACCGGATGCTCCGTCTCAGCGATGAGATGTTGGCACGGTTCACCGCCCGCTTTGTGGGTACCGAACGCAAGGTGCTGTTTGAGCAGCCGCGCAAGGGGTATCCGATGCATGGTTTCACCGACAACTATCTGAAGGTGGAGGTTCCGTGCGATGCAAGCCGTGTGAACACCATCGGAACGGTGCTCTTGGGCGAACCAGATGACGAAATGACACTGAAATCGACCATTGTAGGATGAAAATCTCGAGGTCCGACATATTGTACGCTCCCGTAAGCCTGCTGCTGCACAGCATGGCGCTGCTGCCTATGTGGGTGCTCTATGGAGTATCGGATGTGCTGTTTGTGCTTATCCGCTATGTGGTGCGCTATCGCGTGAAGGTGGTGCGCAGAAACATCGAGGAGTCGTTCCCTGAGATGAGTGTCGCAGAGTGCCGTCGCACCGAGCGTCGTTTCTATCGCCATTTTGCCGACTATTTCGTTGAGACCATAAAGCTGCTGCACATCAGCGACGCCAAAGTGCGCCGGATGATGGAATTTGTAAATGTCGAGGAGGTTGACCGCTCGGTGGCTGCCGGTCGCTCGGTGGCTGTGTATGCCGGGCATTATGCCAACTGGGAATATCTGTCGTCGATAACTCTATGGAGCCGCTTCTCTACCGACGAAGTGGCTTTTGGCCAGATTTACCGCAGGCTGAACAATGAGTGGTTCGATGCGTTCTTCCTGCGTCTGCGCAGCCGTTTCAATTCCAGCTCCTACGAAAAACGCGAATCGTTCCGCGACTTGCTGCGCCTAAAGCGCCGCGGAAAGGTGGCTGTAACCGGTTTTATCTCCGACCAGCATCCCAGCGGCGTCGATACCCACCATGTGGTGCGTTTCCTGAATCACGACACCGCAATGATTAGCGGCACCGAGACCATTATCCGCAAACTCGACTACGACGTGTTCTATTTCGACACCGAGAAGCTTGGCCGTGGCCGATATCGTACCACAATGCGAAAAATCACTACCAACCAGCGCGTGCAGCCGCCGCGGGCCATCACCGATGCATATGTGGCTCTGCTCGAAAGCTCCATCCGCCGCCAGCCCGAGCTGTGGCTTTGGACCCACAAGCGCTGGAAACATAAATGCACCGAGTGTGCACAACCTTTAACACCATTGTCAAATGACTAAGAACGTGGCCGTGATAATCCTTAACTGGAACGGCGAAAAACTGTTGCGCGAATTCCTTGGGTCGGTGGTCGAAAACACCAATCCCGATATTGCCGACGTGGTGGTGGCCGATAACGGCAGCACCGATGGCTCATTGGCTTATGTAGCCACGGCTTTCCCGCAAGTGAAGATTATCCGCTTTGCCGAGAATTATGGCTATGCCGAAGGATATAACCGAGCCATAGCGCAGTGCGCCGATTACCGCTATTGTGTGCTGCTCAACTCCGATGTTCAGGCTCTTCCCGGCTGGATTGAGCCGCTCTACGATTATCTTGAGACGCATCAGCAGGTGGCAGCCTGCCAGCCGAAGCTGATGTCGTACACTCATCCCGAAATGTTCGAGTATGCCGGCGCGTCAGGCGGATTTATCGACTGTCACGGTTATCCGTTCTGTCGCGGGCGTGTGTTCGATACCGTTGAACGCGACAATGGCCAATACGATGATGTTACAAGCATTTTCTGGGCCACTGGTGCCGCCCTGTTTATCCGCAGCGAGGTGTATCTCAAGGCGGGAGGTCTCGACAAGGATTTCTTTGCTCATATGGAGGAAATCGACCTGTGCTGGCGCATCCACCGCATGGGCTACGATATCAAGGTGATTCCGCAATCATCGGTGCGTCACCTCGGTGGAGGCAGTCTGCCTGCGTCGAATCCGCGAAAGACATATTTGAATTTCCGGAACAATCTGTTTCTGCTCTATAAGAATGTGCCGCTGTGCGACAACCGGCGTCTGCTGTTCATCCGCCGGCTTTACGACACATTGGCACTGCTGATGTTTCTGGTAAAGTTCGACTATCAGAATGTTATGGCAGTGTTTCGCGCCCATCGCGATTTCAGCAAGCAATGCCATCGATATGAAGTGCCTGTCGAGGGCGATAACCTGCTGGGCCGATTCCCGCACTCATGTCGCAATATCGTGGTGGAGTATTATCTGAAAGGCCGAAAAATTTTCTGACAGCGGCCGGTGCTATAGCTTGATAAGTTTTGCGTTGCCGTTGCGGTCGAATGTAACCCGGTAGGTGCCCGATTGGCTCACTGCGGCCACTTTGCTGTCGCCGTCGACGAAATTGACCGAAGAACCGTCGTAAAGACTGATTTTAAGTGTCATATCGGGCGCGAGAATCTTTATTGAGTTGTTGAAATCGACAGTGAGCAGATATCCCGAATCGAGTATAATGTGGCAGAGGTCGGAAATCTTCTGTTGGCCGTCGTAGGTTGAAATCATCAGGTCGTTGAAGCCTATGCGCGCTCCGGCGGCTGAGTTTCTGCCGTAGTAA
>JBJEKE010000160.1:0-14354 GCA_051878475.1 Muribaculaceae bacterium
GAATACGACGACCACATGAGCTGGATCAGCGATGGTTGGAAAAACTTCGCCATGGGCCAGGCTCTTGCTTGGGACGCCCTCGAATCGCTTCAGGACGTTGACTTCGACGCTCTCGGATTCCCTCAGGGAACTCGCGAATCAATGATTGCCCAGCAGCAGATTCTCGTGGCTTACTTCACCCTCTGCGGTCTCGACCTCTTCGGCGGTGTGCCTCTCTACACTACCACCAAGAGCGAAGTGCGCGGCCGTTCGACTGCCGAACAGACTTTCAACTACACCGACTCGCTCATCTCTGAAGCTCTTCCGGCTCTCGAAGCCAAGGACGTGCTCGGTGCTATGGAAACCAACGTGGTTCACAAGGCTGTGGCTGCCGCTCTGCGCGCTCGTCTTTACTTCGGCGCCCAGGTTTACATCGGCAAGGACATGTATGCCGAATGTGCTCAGGTTTGCCAGGACATCATCGACGGCAAATATGGTAAATACGACATCGACCCCGACTGGACCAACGTGTTCGGTTTCTTCAACGAAACTTCTCCTGAAATCATCTGGACCGTTCCGAGCGAAAACGTTCAGAACGAAACCGACGGTACGTTCTGGAGCTACATGGCTCACTACAACTATAAGAACTACCTCGGTGGCCTCGAAGGCTCTGGCTCTAACAACGGTTGTGGCCTCTGCCCAAGCCGTGACCCGCAAGGTCGCCTCTACAGCGAGACCATGGGCTGGAAGCTCGGTGGCGCTTTCGAGAAATTTGAGGACTCCGATATCCGTAAGCAAAACTACGTGTATGACGGCGGTGGTAAATACCATGGTATGTTTATCGTAGGCGAGCTCATCAACCCACGTAACCCCGACTGGAAGTGTGAGGGTGGCCGTGAATACAAGAAAAAGGTTATCACCATGCGCGACCAGGTGGCTCGCTTCTCTGAAGTTGGCGAAGGCAAAAAGTATGCAAGCATCAACGACCTTCCGTCGTCAATCGCTACTGCCGAAGAAAACTCTTGCGTACGCGTTACCAAGCGTTGTCCGCGTCCTACCCAGGATGAGGTTCAATACAAAGGCAACCCTGACTGCCCGGTTATCCGTCTGGCCGAAATCTACTACATGCTTGCTGAATGCAAGATGCGTGCCGGCAAGAAGGACGAAGCTGCAAACCTTATCAACAAGATTCGCGCTCGCTACTTCGTTGGCGGAAACGACCCGAACCCTGTTACTGCCGCTAACCTTGACAAGTGGCGCATGCTCGACGAATGGATGCTCGAATTCCTCTGCGAAGGACGTCGCCGCATCGACCTTATCCGTTGGGAGTGCTACATCCAGGAAGACTGGTGGGATCACAAGGCTACCAACGACACTCGCCTGCTGCACTATCCTATCCACTATAGTATAACAGGTGCCAACAACAAACTGGTTCAGAATCCAGGTTATTAATTCTGAAAATTTTTGATATAATCTTTTATATCAGGGGCTAAACCGGAGAGAGGTGGGTTTTCATCCCCTCTCTCCTTTTTTTTCGCTATCTTTACATCGTATTAACCTCAATTTTGCTTATCTCATTATGAATCTGATTAAGAAGTGGCAATATCCGCTGTTCTGGCTCATGACTTTCGCTGGTGTGTGGTGCGTCCTGCTGTGGTTCGGAACAGCTTCGTTGCAACGTCAGCAGGAGGTACAACTCTTTATTCCTCAATGGAATGTCGTTGGCCCGATGCTCGCCTCGCCGGGCGGGTTGTCGGCTGTGCTGGCCTGCTTCCTTGTTCAGTCATACCATTCGGCACTGGCTGTGCTGGCCATCAACGGCATTGTCGTTGCCACTGCGGCTCTACTGTCCCGGCTGCTGCTCGAGGCCATCGGCACCCGACGCACAGAAAGCTCGATTCTGGCCATCGCAGCCGCCGTGACGTTGCTGAAAGCCCACATCAGCCAATTCTATGTGCTCGATGGCACCATCGCCATATTGCTGATGCTTGCTGCTGTAGTGGTTTATCTGCGCTGCAGCCGATTATGGGCCAAAATCATTGCTGCCGCCATCACGCTGCCGCTTCTATATATGGCCGCCGGGCAGATGGTGGCTATCTACGGTGCCGCCATAATGGTGTCATCGGCCCTCAGGGGTGACCGCCACTGGTATGTGGCTGCCGCCGGTGCTCTCATTGCCGCAGCCATTGTGGCCATTCACATCAGGCTGGCGGTGAGCGTGCCCATCACCGACGGCATCTATTCGCTGCGCTACCAACAGTCGCAGATGCACTTTGAATCATTCATGTACTACATATGGCTGCGCTTTGCCGCCGTGATGCTTGCCTCGGCTGTGCTGGCTGCTTTGATGCGGCTGTTCGCCCGCCGTCGACACTTCAATGTGGTGACTCCGGTGGTGGCTTCGCTTGCGGTGGTGGCTCTGGCATGGTATTGCCGCCCCGACGCCTACGAAACCAAGAGCGAGGACATGGACCGTCTTGCGCTGCTCGAGCAAAGCGACGACTGGGATGCGATTATCAACCTGGTGGGCAGCCGCGCTACTGTTGACGAGGCGAGCCTCAATTACCTGAATCTGGCACTCGCCTGCAAAGGCGAACTCGCCGACAGCATGTTTCACTACAATCAAATAAGCCCAAACAGCCTGATTGCCGAATGGGACCGCTCATACTACATGAGCGTGCTGCTGAGCAATATCCATTACCGAATCGGCGACCTCGCACACTCTGAAGGCTACGCCATGGAGGGTCTCACCCTGGCCAAGAGGGGTGGCAGTCCACTGATGATGCAACGCCTGGCCGATATTGCCATAGCACGAGGTGAACAGGCTCTCGCCGACAAATACACCCGAATTCTCAATTCGATGCCTCACTATCGCAAATGGAAGCCGCAAATACCCGATGCCTCGAAGCAATTCTTTGCCAACGACTCGCTAAAACTCACCTGCGACGTCAAGACCGACACCCTCTGGATGGCTCACATCGACGGAAAGCCGGCCAATCGCATGGCTTGGCAATATCTGGGCTGCTCATATCTGCTGGGACGCAAACTCGATGCCTTCGCCGAGTTTATCCGTCGTTACGGCAACTACGGCTCCGACAGCTCGCTCCCAATCCACTTCCAGGAGGCGCTGATGCTCATCGCCGAGAACGACCCATCGATTCTCGAAGTGGCACCGATTAGCGACGACGTGAAGCAGCGCTACAAAGTGTTTATCGAAGTTGCGTCGCAAACTCTCAGCGACACTCCCGAAACCCGCGCCATGCTCACCGCTCGGTTCGGCCTCACATATTGGTTCTACTGTTTCTTCAAACATTCAGTGTAAAGACATATGAAACTGCATAACATCATACTTTCGCTCATCACCATAACCTTGGCGGCTTCGTGCGGCACAAAAATCCCAGCCGATGCCGTCGACGTAAGCACCGCGGCCGCCATATGGCCCGACTATGCCGACGTAACCGTGCCGTACAATATCGCTCCGCTGAATTTCCGCATTGCCGAACCGCAACAGGCCATCGTCGAGATGCGCTCGGCCACCGCTGAGCTATGCGTTGAGGCCACTGCCGACGGCTCATTCTCAATTCCTGCCAACCGATGGCGCCATCTGCTCGCCGTAGCACAGGGAAGCGACATCGCCGTCACCATATTCACCCGCGCCGACAATGGCCGTTGGCAGCGCCACCCGGCTTTTCCCATCCATGTGTCGGCCGATAGTATCGACCCCGTACTGGTGTATCGCCGCATTGCCCCGGGCTACCGGATGTGGAGCGAGATGGGCATTTACCAACGATGCCTCGAATCGTTCGACGAGCAACCCATTCTCAACAACAAGCTCACCAACAACAATTGCATGAACTGCCACTCGTTCTGCATGCAGAACCCCGACAAGATGATGTTTCACCAACGCATGATGCATGCCGGGACCTACATTCTTGCCGACGGCAGCATCGAGAAGCTCGACACCAAGACCGACAGCACCATCTCGGCCCTCGTGTACCCCTATTGGCATCCGTCAGGCCGGTTCATCGCATTCTCAGTGAACGACATAAAGCAGGATTTCCACGCCTCAGCCGACCCTAACCGCATCGAGGTGTTCGACAACAAATCCGACGTGGTGGTTTACGACGTTGAGCATCACACCGTCATTTCGTCGCCGCTGCTCAAGAGCACCGACACATTCGAGACATTCCCTTCGTTCTCGCCCGACGGAAAAACGCTGTATTTCTGCAGCGCCAAAGCCAAAAACATGCCCGACGACTATCAGCAAGTGCGCTACGACCTCTGCGCAATCCCGTTCGACCCCTCTGCAGGCTCGTTCGGCTCCTCGGTCGACACCATCTACGCCGCCTCACAAGGCGGCCACAGCGCACGCTTCCCCCGCGTGTCGCCCGACGGACGCTGGATGATGCTCACCGAATCGGCTTACGGCAATTTCTCCATTTGGCACCGCGACGCCGACCTACGCCTCATCGACCTAACCTCCGGCCGGTTAGACTCATTGGCAACTGTGAACAGCAACGACGTGGAGAGCTATCACTCGTGGAGCTCAAACAGCCGCTGGTTTGTGTTCAGCAGCCGCCGTGGCACCGGGCTCTACACCCGTCCATATATTTGCCACATCGATGCCAACGGCGTGACAGCCAAGCCGTTCCTGCTTCCACAAGAATCGGCCGATTACTACGACCGGCTGCTCACATCGTTCAACATACCCGAACTGGTGAAAGGCGAAGTCGATGTCGACACCTACCGCCTTATCGACATCAGCAAATACGGCAAAGCCACCAAAGTGACCCCAAAGCAATAACGCCCGGGCGCTATGGGCCAACACTGGCATCTTTCTGACACCTATGCCTACGGGCATTTCAGGGCACCGCTGACGGCACTGGACGGAAACAGCTAAAAATACAACCTCATTTTATTTATTATTCAGCTGTATATTCTCATAAAAGTGTTATATTTACGGTGTAAAATATGATACTAGTATCAAAAAATGTACTCTAATATGATATTTGGGCGCAAGAAATACTTAGATGAACTTATCGCAGGACGAGGAAACGGACTTGTTAAGATTATAACCGGTGTAAGGCGATGTGGAAAGTCCTTTTTATTGTTTAACATATGGCATCACTGGTTGTCGGAACATGGAGTGGCAGAGAACCACATCATCGAGATACAACTTGACGACTTCCGAAACAGACGCCTGAGAAAACCCGATGCTCTGCTTACCTATATTGACTCCAAGGTTGTAGATGATAGCAATCCGTATTATATTGTCTTAGACGAGGTGCAGTTGGTGGAAGAGTTTGTTGAGGTTATTCTTAGTTTGACACACATGAGGAATGTAGATGTGTATGTATCTGGTTCAAACTCCCGATTCCTGTCGAGCGATGTAGTTACAGAATTTCGCGGCAGGGGTGACGAAATACGAATAAGACCTCTCTCCTTTGATGAATATTTTAACGGTGTTGGCGGCGACATACGCAAGGCGTGGTTGGATTATTACACCTTTGGCGGCCTACCACAGGTAGCATTGTTGGAAACTGAAGAAAAGAAAACCGACTATTTGCGTAACCTGTATGAAACAACCTACCTTCGTGATGTGATAGAACACAATCATCTGCGCAATCCAGAAGGAATGAAGGAACTGGTGCGCGTGTTGGCTTCAGGCATAGGTTCTTCAACAAATCCCACAAGAATAGCCAATACATTTCAGTCTGTACAAGGTGTCGCCATAAGAAGGGATACAATAAAGCAATACATTGACTACCTGAAAGACTCTTTCTTGATAGAAGAAGTATTACGCTATAATGTGAAAGGGAGAAAGTATATAGGTACTGAAACTAAGTATTACTTTACCGACATTGGCATCCGCGCTACCATTCTCAACTATCGCCAACAAGAGGAAACACACATCATGGAGAATATTATTTATAACGAACTCAGAAGTCGTGGATATAATGTTGACGTAGGTTTGGTGGAACTTGGAGGAAAAGATGAGAACGGCAAATTTATCCGACAACAGTTAGAGGTCGACTTTGTGGTCAATCGTCCTCCATACAGAGTATATATCCAGTCGGCATTCCATATGCCCACACCAGAAAAGAAAATGCAAGAACATCGTCCGCTGTTGTCAATCAACGACCATTTCAGAAAGATTGTCATCGTGGGTGACGACATACACCGTAAGGAAGACGAACTCGGAGTGTTGACAATAGGTCTGTTAGATTTTCTGACTGACAAGAATTTGTTGGAGGAAAGATAGATTATTATCACCAAAATCATTTACTTAAAATTCATGGCTACAATTAGTCAATCTACATCTACCGCAACGTTTCAGAGATGCCTACGGGCATTTCAGGGCACCGCTGACGGCACTCTATGCCGGGCGGAAGCTTCTACGGGCGCCCGGCTAAAGTTTGTTAGAATCGTGGGAATTGCGGAGCAACTATCGGCTTCACAGCCACGCACTCCATCTCGACAAGCCACTGCGGACGGCACACCGGCGCATTTACCACCACCAGCGGCAACGTCGCGAAACGCTCTCCACACAGACGCATAACCACCTGATAATCGGCAATGTCGCGCAGATACACTATCACATAACCCACATCGTCAAAGCTGCATTCGGCCTCGGCAAGCAACGCCTCTACATTCACAATCATGCGATGCGTCTGCCCCACAATGTCACCCACATGGAGCACCTCGCCACGGTGGTCGATGCTTGCCGTGCCCGAGATGAACACGTGGCGGCGGTCGCCATAGTCGACGGCAGTTCCGCGTTCAAAGCTCACACCATACAGGCTGGTGCGGCTCAGATTGTCGGAAGCATACAGATGCCTTATCTGCTGCTGTGCAACGCCCTCAATGCCGTAGAAGTCGGCAGTTACCGACGCCTCCGGATTGGCATTGCGCCCGGCTATGCCGGTGCTGGCAATGTAGTGAGTGGCCTCAGTGAGGCCGTTCAGACGGAACATCTCGTTGCGCGCCTTCACCATTCCATGATAGTTAATGTCGATATTGTCGACGAAAAACCATGTGCGCAGGCAGTTGTCGGCCATCGTCATGCCGTTGGCTTTCAAAGTATCAGAGAAATTGTTGAGCAGCGCATGCGTCTCGCTGTACGAACTGGCAAACGGGTTGGCGTTGGTGCAGCTCCAATAATGGCGATAGCCGCCGTGCGATGCCACCACCGTGCCATTTCCCAGCCGGCTTAATGAAGCGCCATCAACAAAATATGCCAGCAGCGCCACCTTGGTGCCTTCGAGCGGCGGCTGACCGATTATCGACACCGCACACCCCATTGCACCGATCGCCTGCCTCACCTGCGATGCCTGATTAGCCACATCGCTCAAGAAAAAACGCGAAAACACACACGCCGAGCCCTCAAGCCGAGCTTTCAACTGCTCGAAAGCACCCATCACCGCATTCAGCTGCTCGTCAAACCGAGCCAACGCCGTTTCGGCATGGATAATGGCAAAATGTTCTGCTATGCCGCCCTCTATCTGCTTGGTTATCAGTTCGGCATACGCCTCAGGGCTATGTATTATTGTCTTGGTTGGGTTCATATCAGTAATCAGTAGGCACGGGAGCTCCCCGAACCATTTCAGCCCACGAATTTACAAAACATTGTCAACATATTAAAATTTATTCCCTACAGCCATCCATTTATCCACCCTACCCCCCTGCCTCACATTGTTTTTGTAGAATTCCTTGCATCTATGGCTGAGGATAGCTAAATTGCAGCCGTAAAAAATGAATCAACAATTTGCCGATGAAACACATAGCAGTCATATTGATGCTCAGCCTCATGCTGTCGTTTAGGATAAATGCCACAACAAGAGCGCTTTATCTTGCACCAATTGTGATAGATATCTTTGATGGGAATTCTGATGGAATACCAATATGGAGAATCGCCGACTGCGGACATGCCGACCACAGCCACTTTGCCCGGCTTAGAATCAATTCAAAAGGAGAATATTTCGAGGTCATCAATGGAGTTACTGACATTTACCTGTTCAAAAACGATACGATTCATTATCGCGGATGGAATCGCGGACGCAGTTCCTCGGTCTTATGTAATAATCCTGTACCATTGTTTCCATTATCTAATGACTGCTGTGTTGAAATGTGTTCATCATTTACAGGGAAAGGAATGCATTGCGTGGACACTCCATTCGTTTTTGAAGGAATGGCAAGCGGAAAGAATATGGGGCATGGAATCCTAATTCTTTCTCCGGCAGATACTTTGGACAACGTAACATTGTTTCATGAGACGCGACAGTTCCAGATAAGATTACATGACGAGGTGTCTGCTCCGGAGCATTCAAGTGCTGTTTCGATTTATCGCTGGTATTGCGATGGAGACAGCCTTCCATTTGCCATACAATATGAAACAGGGGGAGAAAGTCGATTATATATCGATGACAGAAGCAGCATAGATAAATCAGATGAGAATGAGGCGGCAATAAAAGAATGGCTTTCCAATATAGCGATGCAAGTGTCGGCAGGAATAATAAGTTTCCGGACTCCGTCAATTGATTTAGAGGCTGTATTGGACATCTATGTCATGGATGTTGCAGGGAACATATATTCCAGCAGAAACATGTCAGCGTTATTTGAAGGTTCTTCTTTTGATATCCCTGTCAAAGACATTCCACATGGCAATTACATTGTATCGATAATAGCGGCTCATGATGGGCTGACTGTAAATGAAAAACGAATGATAGTGTTATGAGTAGTCTTTTCAAACATATTGGCGAATTAATCATTGTAGTGTCGTTGTCAATGTCAATGGCGGGACAGGATATTATCACTGCCGTTAAAAGTGACCTCATACCACCGACACCACAGAGCCGACAGTATATGGAATGCCAAACTCCGAAGCCTTCATTGCTTACAGGAGCCTCAGAATTCTCGATTCCAATTTATACAATCAATTCAGATAATTACTCATTACCGGTAACCTTACGATACCACAGCAATGGAGTGAAAGTGATGGATGATGCCACTCCAGTTGGATTCGGGTGGTCACTGTTGCCTGCATTAAGAGCCACCCGCACCATTATGGGGCGTCCGGATGAACTGTTCCAATTCATGGGCGACAGTTTTCAAACAGGGAACAACAAAGATCTTGCATACGAGTGCATGGTAAATCAGTTCGCAGAGTCAAGAATTAATACCGGACGCTACGATTCACAGCACGACATCATTTCATTTGCATTGCCATTCTACACCATAACCAGAATAATCAACATGACCGATGACGGTCCTGAATTTGTCGGCAATGACATGGAATATCGCGTCACAAGCGACAACACACTCGACACAATAACCGTAACAGCACCTGATGGAGTCAGATATATATTCGGCTCACCGAATGAATATCAGCCTTCCGACAGTTATTATCCCGGACAACTGAGAACTGCATGGGCATTGGTTAGGATTGAGCTCACAAGCGGGCGAAACATAAACATGGAATGGAGTCTGGAGGCACATCCGGGCATCGAACGCAATTATATCGGAGGCACGTCGTTTATGGACGGAGCTGATAAAAGGCTGCTCAAGGATTATAGGTTCGACGATTATCTCAACTCAGGCTACGACAATGGTGTGCTAACCCCAATGGGAAATTGCCAGCAATACCTTATGTTGCGCTCAATAACCTTCCCTGGAGGTAAACTCACGTTCAGCTACAGCTTTGAGATTCTCGGCCCGATGCTTACAAATGTCGACGTAAGAGATTCTGCGGGTGTCAATGTGTGGAACGTAAAGCTCAGATACAACGAGCATGAGATATCCCCATTCCTGTTGGAAAGTATAGAGCTGCCCGGCAATGAACTATATTCATTTGAATATTATACGCCAAAGTTTTACAACAATATTCACAGCCAAGACTGGTGGGGATATTACAATGCAAAGGAAAATGAATCTCTCACCCCCAAGGTGAAAATACGCAGCAAGCCGACTTCGGAAGCTGTCGACAGTGTGTACACACGTGAACTCGGAGAGGCCGACCGCAGTGTTGACACCACTGCAATGCTGTCGAATATGCTTCGTGAGGTATGTTACCCCTCCGGAGGTACAGCGACATTTGAATATGAACCACATCATTTCGTCCCCCAGAGAATGGAAACAGGTGGTGAGATACATCCCGAATACGACCCATATCTGAGCGTTGGCGGGGGTGTCAGGGTATCGGCTGTCACAATGTCAGCCGACAGCTCCGACACGCATCAGGTCAGGATAGAATACCGTTATCCTAATGCTACAGTACGGTCCGTGCCATCGATGGCAACGTTTATTAATACATGCACTGCCGAGATTCCGAAAACAACCGTAGACGGCCCAATCTGGTATACCACACAGATGAGAATGGTAAACATTCTTCCCCAGTCCGACTATATGCGGTTCGACACTGGCGAAATCCCATTGTGGTATCATGAGGTAGAGGAAATCTATCCCGAAGGCAAAACAGTATACTGTTTCGGACGGCCTTCAAGCAACATTGCAAATGTCATTAATGTATCATATGGCAAAAGGATCATCAGTAATCTTGCGAGAGCGTTAAGCAAGGGACCACAACTGGTCAGCAAGAAAACCTACAGAGAAAGCGCCGGCTTATATACATTGGTCGAGAGTGACAGCATGGAATATGTCAACCGACAGTATCATGTAACACTGCCATCTACGCACATATTGCGTGAGATAATAAACCCAGGCACAGCCAACACAACGCTGAGTGCCCCTGATTTCGATGACGGTGATTATCTGTACAATGTATTCTTGCTATTACCAACATACCATGTAAACATAGAACCATATCTTTGCTGCCCATACGGAATAATCCCTTGTACAGAGGAACTTATCCGCAAATCTCATACAGAATATACTGAAACAGGTGAATACACCACTTGCGAGACATTTACTTATTTGCAAGGCACCGGATTATGCACCTCATCATCTAAGACAAGTTCCGACGGAGTTGACAGAATAACAACTGTCAGCTATCCGGGCAACGATTCCTTTGGTACAGAACGGCAGATGTATGAGGCCAATGTCTTATGCCCCATAATGGCAGAAGTGTCGCACGGCAATAACGTTCTGCATACAAAGGCTGAATATGCACGCTACGGACAACGGGCTTTCCGAAAGCACAAGATAAAGACCTGGCATAACTCATTGTCCGACACAGTCATTTCTCCAGAATACAAATACAACAGTCTCGGCAATCTTATTCAGGTTGTCGACCGCGACAGCATTGCCTCTGCCATTTTGTGGGGGTACAATGGGTTGTATGCCACGCACCAGGTGTCAGGAGTTGACATCGCTGCTCTCAAAGCAGTCGGTTTAGATACAGATTCCAATAATTCGCAATCAACTGAAATCCCGGAATCTGTCGACGCATTGACAACGATGGTCTCATACATTCCCCTTGTTGGTGTAGCATCGATAACCGATCCCGCAGGAATAACCGATTCATTCCTTTACGATTCGGCTCACCGTCTTGTCAGTTCATCGTCATCAAATCTTGGTGTCACCGCATCGTACCGATATACACTCAGCAAGAATGAGCCTGACAGTGTGGTGACCACCGTGTTCCTTAATGCTGACGGATCAACAGGACACCCTACAGCCGATATTTATGATGGCATTGGGCGTCAGTTGATGCAAAAGGACCTTACCTCCGGCATTGCTTCACATTTCAGATATGATTCAATGGGTCGCAAGATGGCTGTATCAATGCCGTCAAAATCGTCTCCCGGAACTTATGATTGGGAGACAATAGCCTATGAACCTTCACCGCGGGGTATTGTCTCAATGAAGAATCTTGCCGGTGAACTATGGCAGTCAGAGGAACATGCATCTCATCAACGTCTGCTGACAAATACATCAAGCGGAGCGTATTCATGTCCGAGATACAGAATGACGGCCGGTGGCGATATCGAGTGTCTTGGCAACTATCCAGCCGGGACTCTATTGATAAAGGAATCGGTCGATGAAGACGGCATGACAACGATAACATTCACCGACATGTCGGGGCTGAAAATCATGGAGCGCAATGTGGCTGACATCAATGGGGAGTTATCAGACTCCTGGCTCGATACGAAATACGTCTATGATGGTTTCGACCGCGTGTGTTGCATATTGCCGCCGGCAATAGAAGGCAGCCATTCATCCGACAGCAGCTACATTGCAAACTTTGCATTTATTTACAGCTACGACTCAGCCAACCGAATAGTATCGGAGAAAATACCCGGATGCGTACCCGTAAAATACGTCTACAGCCCTGGCGGACGTCTGGTTGCAAAGACTGTGCCATATCAATCAGGGAAATGGCTTGTATTTTATTACGACAACAAAGGCCGCGAGATTCTTAAGGCACTGGCGCCCTTGCAGCAGTCGCATGTCGAGATGTTGTCGTACATGCTCCCGAGGGGTAGCCTAACGGATGATGGCCCGTATGGCGGATATGCACTGTCGCAAATTCCTGTAGGGGTTACGCTGTCGCCTCTGAAAGCCACATATTACGATGCTTATTCGTTTCCGCACGATACAAGCCTCGGATTCCACTACGACCTCGATAATCAGGGAATGTATCTTCAGCACCCGAAGGGCCTGATAACAGGAGAACATGATTTTGCTTATGGACCGTCGCAATCATCAACAGTCCTGTACTATGGACTGAACGGCCGGATGATACAGCAGGCAAAAACGACTCTGAAGGGAGTGGTTCGACAGTCATTCCAATATTCTTATGCCGGTGAATTGATAAAAGAGCACCTTACGCTTGACGGTGATACCGGTCGCATCGTTGACAGGACAACATCGCATACATTCGACAATGCACAACGTCTTGTCCGATCATCGGTACTCCATAACGGAAATTCAGCCTCCATGAGTCTGTCGTACAACAGCAACGGCCTTGTTGACACCATAGCTTACGGAAACCGGACCCAACAGATAAAGAAATACGACATCCACAGGTGGTTGTCTTCGAGCACTATCCGGATTCCAAAGTTCAGGCCCATAATATCCGACTCGCTTATCAACGACACGCTCATCAATCTTAGTCCAGGGCTCTCATCGGGATTCTACAGCGGAATCAGTTCGTCAGGTGCGTCAACGTTTGCTGTGTTGCCTCCGACAACGCCAATTGTCAACAATAATATATATTATACATACTCCGACAAACTGCTGTATGCCAATGGCGACAGCCCAAGATACAACGGAACTCCATCAGCCCGTATAACTTCGCTCGGCGGACGTTACGACTATCATTATGATGGGTTCGACCGGCTCATAAGCGCCGAATACACAGCTCCAGGCAGCAACCCCAATGAGGACTTCTCAACAGCTTACAGCTACAATGCCATGGGCAGTCCGGTGGCAATCTCACGCTTCGGGGTAACCGAATTCGAGGATGGCAATGAGACGTTCGGACTTCTCGACAGCATGACGCTTGACTACGACGGAAACAGACTGTCGAGTGTCACACATCAAGGTGCCGGATCAGATTTCTTTGGACGCACTGGCTATCCTCACTGCGGCGAGGCTGAAACATTCTCTTACTCAAGCAACCAGGCCGGAGCCTTGTCGTCCGATGCGGCGCGTGGAATATCAAGCATAAGTTACGACCATAATGGCAGGCCCATTCTTATAGAGTTCACTTCTGGCAACCGCCTTATATTCCAACGCGATGCCGACGGCTTAGTCCTTCACGTTGAAGCACTCACTGCCATATATCCTGCAGGAAACATGAGCCAGTCGGCAAGCCGCTATTACGTAGCAGGAATGGTGATGGAAGGCGACAGCATAATGTATGCACCGTTTAAGGCTGGATACTTCGACCATTGTGGTAAACCTCACTATTATCACACCGACTATCAAGGCTCTGTAACCATGGTGACAGGGCCGAGTGGTGATATCGAGCAGCACAATGGTTATTATCCATATGGCGAGCCATGGCGTGAATCGAGCGGACAGCCATGGCAATTCTCGGCAAAAGAGCGGTTCAGGCTCGGAGCAATGAACGACTATATGTTCGGAGCCCGAGTGTACAATCCCGCCACAATCAACTGGGACTCAAACGATAGAGAAGCATACAAATATTCCGACCTTTCCCCTCGTTCATATTGCGCAGCTAATCCAATCAGGAATATCGACCCCTCAGGAAACGATATTGTCATTTTAGGCAAAAAGGCAAGTAGCATAACAATTAAAACTGACCTCTTCAACTATAAAGGTGATGCGTCGTTCTTCGGAATTAACTGGGGAGGTAAATACGTGCTGCAAGGAGATGAAGTGCTGAGCGCAGCTCTCGACATCGTCGGTTTTATTGACCCAACCGGCATTGCCGATGGCCTGAATGCCACTTT
>JBJEKE010000161.1:0-14352 GCA_051878475.1 Muribaculaceae bacterium
TAGCCTGGTTCATGATGTCCTCTTCCTCGCTCTTGGTGGCCATAATCACCGGAACATCGGGCTGCGTGATTTTAATCTGGGCGAGAGTCTCGAGGCCGCTGAGACCTGGCATGTTTTCGTCGAGGATAATCAGGTCGTATCGCCGTGAAGCCACACGGTCGAGAGCGTCGCGACCGTTCGACACCGTTTCGATGTCATATCCTTTTTGTTTGAGGAAAAGGATATGCGGCTTTAGAAGGTCGATTTCGTCGTCAGCCCAAAGAATCAGCGTGCTATTATCCATTGCAATAAAGAGTTGTAGTTGAATGATTAACGTTGCCGCATGGCAAAAAGTTGTGCCGCGGCAGATATGCAGTGCGAATATAGCACATTTTGGCGAAAAACGGAAATAGAAATGCTAAAGCGGCTTCAAACCGAGAATGTCGGCCAGCTCGGCAGTGCTTTGGTCGATTTGGTCGCGGCTTTCCAGACGGCTGGCGTCGAAATGGATGTTGGCGCGGCTGTAGTAAGGCAGGCGCGATGCGAGGGCCTCGATTATGAATGCGCGCAGCTGAGTGTCATCCATGTTTGCAATCAGCGGGCGCTTGCGCCGGGCCGAAGGGATTGCCAGTCGCAGGAAAATACTGTCGACCGATGCGTCGAGCCATACCACGTTGCCGTGGGTGAGCATAAAGTCCATATTGCCCAGGTGGCAAGGCGTTCCGCCTCCGCAGGCTATTATCACATCTTCAAATTCGCCCAGTTCGTGCAGCACGTTTCGCTCCACGTTGCGGAACCACTGCTCGCCATGGTCGGCAAACAGCTGGGCAATGGATTTATGGTAGCGGTTTTCGATGAACGTATCTATGTCGATGAAATCAAGGCCTGTAAGCCTAGAAAGAGTGAATCCAAGAGTAGATTTTCCACTCCCCATATACCCTATGAGAAATATTGGCTGCATGCTAATGTGAGTGTTTCGTTGGTTAGGGGTTTAAACTACGTTATTTTTCGCTTATGCTTGTTATCGATTATTTGTGGTTGTATGCAAATGTATACAAATAGTATGTTAAAAATAGCGGTTAAATGCAAAATTTTGCAAATGTCAATATTAAAGGCCATTCGGGCTTCACTGACATAGTCAGTGGAAATGAGCTGAAAAGTGTTGGGAAAGGATGCATAAATGACTGAAAAATTAAAACAAAACGTAATTTTTGCGGTTATGATTGACAAGAATAGAGAATTTATTTAATTTTGCCGCCAATTACAAACACATATTTAATATAAGGTAATGTCGCTCAAAAATTTAGTGATAGTGGAGAGCCCGGCAAAGGCTAAGACGATTGAAACATTTCTCGGAACAGACTATAAAGTTCTGTCGAGCTACGGGCATATCCGCGATTTGCATAAGAAAGATTTCAGTATCGATATAGAACACGATTTCACGCCAATCTACGAGATACCGGCCGAAAAGAAAGAGCTGGTGGCCACATTGAAGAAGAATGCCAAGAGCGCCGAAACGGTGTGGCTGGCATCGGATGAGGACCGCGAGGGAGAGGCTATTTCGTGGCATCTGTATGAAACACTGGGGCTGAAGCCTGACAACACCAAGCGAATAGTGTTTCACGAAATCACAAAGAGCGCCATACTTAATGCCATCGACAATCCGCGCAGCATCGACATGGCTCTCGTCGATGCCCAACAGGCTCGCCGTGTGCTCGACCGTATCGTGGGCTTCGAGCTATCACCGGTGCTTTGGCGAAAGATTAAGCGAGGTCTGTCGGCCGGACGTGTCCAGAGTGTGGCAGTAAGGCTGATAGTGGAGCGCGAAAAAGAGATTGAGAATTTCAAAACCGAGACCTACTACCGTGTGGTGGCCGAATTGTCGCACCAAGGGCATAGCATTCGTGCCGAATTGTCGCGCAGGCTGACTTCTGAGGCCGAGGCACGCGAATTTCTCGAGGCTTGCAAGAACGCCTCTTTTGAAGTGGCCGACATACAGGTGAAGGAACTCAAGAAATCGCCGGCTGCGCCATTCACCACTTCTACCCTCCAGCAGGAAGCCAACCGCAAGCTCGGATTCTCGGTGGCTCAGACAATGTCGGTAGCTCAGAAGCTATACGAAGCCGGACATATAACCTATATGCGTACCGACTCGCTCAACCTCTCCGGCATTGCCATCCACGCAATCAGCGAGGAAATCAAGGCCAACATGGGCGAGCAGTATCTGCGTGTGCGCAAATATCACACCACATCGAAAGGCGCCCAAGAGGCACACGAAGCTATCCGTCCTACATATATCGACAAGCACTCCATCAGCGGCTCCATGGCCGAACGTCGTCTGTACGACCTGATTTGGAAACGCGCCGTGGCTTCGCAGATGAGCGAGGCAATCGTTGAGAAGACCAATGTGAGCATTGCCATTGCCGGCCGAAAGGAAACCTTCGTGGCTTCGGGCGAAATGGTGAAGTTCGACGGCTTCCTGAAGGTGTATATCGAAAGTAGCGACGATGACGACGCGGTTGCACCCGAGGGTCTGCTGCCACGCCTCGACAAGGGCGACATCCTCAAGGCCGAGAACATATCGGCAGCAATGCGCTACACCCAGCATCCGCCTCGCTTCAACGAGGCCACCCTGGTGAAGAAACTTGAAGAACTCGGCATCGGCCGTCCGTCGACCTATGCCCCGATTATATCAACCATCATTGCCCGCGAATATGTGGTGAAGGGCGAGAAAGAGGGCACTCCTCGGCCTTACACCACAATGACACTTGCCGGCGGCGCCATTGAAACAGCCAACCTAACCGAGAATGTGGGCGCCGAGAAGGGAAAACTTATCCCCACCGACACCGGACGTGTGGTTAACGACTTCCTCGAGGAATACTTCCCCGACATCATGAATTATAACTTCACTGCCGGCATCGAGGAGCGTTTCGACGAGATTGCCGAGGGCAAACTGCGCTGGCAGAACGAGATAGCCAACTTCTACAAACCATTCCACGAGAGCGTGGAAAAGATAGCCAATCTGCGCCTGGAACACCGTGTGGGCGAGCGAATCCTTGGCAACGACCCGGTGAGCGGCCGAGTGGTGTCGGTGAAGATTGGCCGTTTCGGACCACTGGTGCAAATAGGCACCACCGACGATGCCGACAAACCACTGTTTGCCTCGCTGCCGGCCGACAAATCGGTGAACAGCATCACCCTCGACGAGGCTCTCGAACTTTTCAAGCTGCCACGCACTCTCGGTGAATTCGAGGGGAAGGAAGTGATGGTATCGGCAGGACGATTCGGGCCCTACGTAAAGCACGGTGGCAAGTATGTGTCGATACCGGCATCGATGTCGCCACTTTCAATCACCCTTGAGGAGGCTCAAGGATTGATTGAGAAGAAGCGTCAGGACGATTCAAACAAGATACTCGCCACATATAGCGAAGAGCCTGGCTTGCAGGTGCTCAACGGCCGTTTCGGTCCTTACATTGCCTTCAACAAGAAGAACTACAAGATTCCGAAGAGCACCGATGCCGCATCGCTCACTCTTGAACAGTGCCGCGAAATAATTGCCAAGCAGGATACCGAGCCCTCCACCAAAAAGCCCGCTCGCCGAAAAGCTGTTTCGACCAAGAAGGAATAACCTCTCAACAGGGAAAAAACAATATTAACTTCAAACGATTATGAAAGCATTACAATCCGTAATAGCAATCGCCGCAATGGCATTGGCTGCCACGAGCTGTGGACAGGCATCATCGGCAATCACCGACTCCGACTCGACGGCTGTGGCATCGATGGACGCCACCATCTCAAACTTTGAAGTGAACCAGACCATTAAGAAAGTGGGCCGCCCATACCTGTGCGACGGCGACACCATTTTCGGTGCCGAACGAAAGGTGTACACCGAATCGACAGCCACCATACAGTGGCTCACTCGATTTGGCGACAACGACCTCACCACACTTCAGGACTCGCTTGTGAGCATAGCATTCAAGGCGCGCGGCCACAATATCGACAGCGTGCTCACATCCTATGCCACTCATCCCAAATATATGGGCACCGGCACTCTGAAGCCCGTTGACCGAATTGAGAACCCCGACGACTACGACCATGTGCGCGTGATGTATGCCAACGTCAACGCACGCATCGTCGAACTCAGCGAGAACATAATTGTCTACAAGGTGGAATTCGATGAATATTCCGGCGGTGCACACCCATCGTATGCCGCTCAATTCATCAACTACGACCCTCGAAACAACCGCATATTGGATTTCAACCAGATTTTCCGTCAGGAAACTGCCGACTCGCTGCTTAGCTTTGTGAAGGAGAAACTTTGTCGCCAGTACTTTGTTGACTCAATCGACAAGCTCGCTGAAGTTTCCGGAATCTTCGTCGACCAAATATTCGTCTCGCACAACATATTCTTCTCCCCTCAAGGATTGACTTTCTACTATAACCCCTACGACATCGGTCCCTGGGCTATAGGGTCGGTTGAGGTGAAAGCCTACGACTACGAGCTCAAGCCGTTCCTCACCCCTGAGGCACAGGCCGTGTTCGGCACTATTCGGTAATGGCTTTCAAAGTCAAAAAACCACTCGTTTTTCACCTTTTGACTGAAAAATGCCCGAAAATGCTGCAAAACGTCGACCAATTCTCTTTGCAGACACGACGTTTTGCAGTATCTTCGCAACAGAATTTCATTTATGATTACAATAGAGGACATAAGAATCTCAATCGCACCAGAACTTGAGCGGCTCAATGCCATGATTCGCTTATCGCTCAACTCCGATAGCCCGCTGTTGCAAACAGTCATCGACAGTTATCTGAAACGTACCGGAAAGCAAATTCGGCCCATACTGTCGTTGCTGAGCGCCGGAGTGTATGGCGAGGTGAACGACAAGGTGATTTGCGCCGCCGCATCGATTGAGATGCTTCATAATGCCTCACTAATCCACGACGATGTGCTCGACGAGAGCCAGAAACGTCGCGGCATGGCCACAATCAACAGCGTGTGGGACAATCAGGTAGCTGTGCTCGTGGGCGACTACTTCGTCAGCCGCGCACTTAACTGCGCCGTTGCCACCGGCGACCTGCGCATTATCCGTGCCATGGCTCAGCTGGGAACAAGTCTCTCCCGGGGTGAAATCGACCAGATTGACCATGCCCGAAAGCGCGACATCAGTGAAGATAGCTACTTCAGCATCATCGGACAGAAAACGGCATCGCTCTTCAGCACCTGTGTGGAAGCCGGTTGCTACGCCGCCGGTGTAGCCGACGAGCAGATGGAGCCACTGCTGAAATATGCTGCCATACTGGGCGACTGTTTCCAGATTAAAGACGACATTTTCGACTATTTCGACGACGCCAACGTGGGCAAGCCCACCGGAAACGACCTGCGCGAAGGAAAAGTGACGTTGCCGCTTATCCACGCTCTCGAAGTGTCGGCTCCTGAAGTGCGCCGCGAGATGGAGCAGATTCTCGACAATGCCGAGATGTCGACAACCGACATTAATCATCTTATCGAATTTGCCAAGCGCAATGGCGGCATCGAATATGCCGAGGCAAAAATGAACGAACTGCGCAAAGAAGCCTGTAAACAGCTGAAACTGCTGCCGCAAAACCGCTGTACCGAATCGCTTGCCACAATTTTCGACTATATCATCGACCGCAAGATATAATTTTAATCGGTGCAATGGCACAACTGCTACCATATCTTCAGAATGGCCGAATTGAGGCCGGATGCGACGAAGCCGGACGTGGTTGCCTTGCAGGCCCGGTGTTTGCCGCCGCTGTGATTCTCCCCGACCAATTCAACCACCCATTGCTCAACGACTCGAAACAACTTACCGAACACCAGCGCAACTCATTGCGCCCCATTATAGAGCAGGAAGCTCTGGCATGGTGCGTTGGAGTGGTAACAGCTGCCGAAATCGACGAAATCAACATTCTCAACGCCTCGATACTTGCCATGCATCGCGCACTCGACGGCCTCAGAATACGCCCGGAGGCTATCCTTGTTGATGGCAACCGATTCAAGCCATATCACGACATACCATCAACCTGTATCGTGAAAGGCGATGCCACATACCGCAGCATCGCTGCCGCATCTATACTTGCAAAGACCCACCGCGACGAGTTTATGGACCGCATTGCTGCCGAATATCCGCAATATGCATGGGACAAGAACAAAGGCTATCCCACCAAGGCTCACCGCCAAGCCATTGAACAGACGGGGCCTTCGCCCTATCACCGAATGTCGTTCCGCCTCGTCGACCGCCAGCTGAAACTCTTTTAATCGGCAATCCATCCCACCGGCAAAATTACATCACCTACCACCCGCCGAATTGCGAAAACCGCCACATGTTAACCCGGGGCACAACCCTGGGCTAAACGGTCATTGCCCTTCCGGCGGCTACGGAACTGCCGATTTTAGTGTTGGCAAAATGTACTTGAATAGGCTGATTTGTTATCAAAATGTCATATCAGCCACTAAAATCACCGCTTTTTGTTAAACTGTGTTAACTTTATTCATTTTATTGCCGAAAAATTATGCTGTATAACACAAAGTGCCTACATTTGCAATGTGTTTTTCATGGTATTAGATTTAAGGTTAATTAAGGTTGGTTGTCGGGAGACAACCATTTCTTTTTTATACCACCTCGAAAAGCCCGAAGAGCCGATAAATGGCGAAAAATTTTGAAAATCGCGAAATCTGCTCTAACTTTGCAAAGCAACCGCCCCACTGCCATGGGGATATTTGCGGTAGTAGCTCAGTTGGTAGAGCATCAGCTTCCCAAGCTGAGGGTCGCGGGTTCGAGCCCCGTCTACCGCTCAACAATAGGCATCGGCCACTACGCCGATGCCTATTTCTTTTTCATCAACAATGCAAAGTTCATCCTCATTTGCCGGTTACGATGCCTTTTGTAACAGTTTTGTTATTCTGTGGCCACTTGATTTCTCTATTTTTACAGCACCAATCATATAAGGTGCCGGAAGCACCTCGTCCCCAATTATGAAGCCAAGTGACATGTTTTTTTTGACATTGAAACGCAGTTGATTATGCTTCTTATCCACACATCGCTGTTTGCCTTGCCCGGCGGCAGCTCTTTGTTGGCTTCACTTGTATCCGTAGTCTCAAGCGGAACCGTCTTGTTGCCTCTCCACAAGAGACAACACCTATCGCCATACCCCAAAGGACACCTCAAACACTAACACATATCATTATGGAATCTACTACTTTCAAGGGTATAATCACCCCAATGATTACACCGTTCATCAATCGCACTACTCTCGACATCAAAGGCCTCGAAGCTATGCTGTCGCATATCATCGACGGTGGTGTAAACGGAATCTTCCTTTTGGGAACCACAGGCGAAGGCGCCAGCATGCCAATGCGCTTGAAAAAGCAGCTCATCAGCCACACCGTCGACTTCGTGGCCGGCCGCACCCCGGTGCTGGTACACATTGCCGACTGCTGCATAGAGACCTCGCTCGAAATTGCCGACTATGCACATAAATGCCATGCCGACTATCTGGTGTGCGCCCTTCCGTTCTACCTGGGTCTGACTCAAAGCGAAATCGTAAAATACTACTCTACAATTGCCGATAACGTGAGGTTGCCGCTTTTCATTTACAACATACCGGCGCAAACCAAGCTGATGATTTCGATCGACAGCATAAAGCAGCTGTGCCGACACCCGAATATCATCGGAATCAAGGACAGCTCGGGCAACGGCACATATTTCAGCACACTCGTGGCAGAGGTGAAACCTGTAAACCCCAATTTCTCAATTCTGGTTGGACCCGACGAAATGCTGGCATCAACAATTACCGTTGGTGGCGACGGTGGCGTCAACTCCGGCTCGAACTTATTTCCGAAACTTTATGTTGAGCTCTTCAAAGCATGCGCTGCCAACAACCGAGAGCGCATTGCGCTGTTGCAGCCGCTCGTCATGAAAGTGTCAACTCTCATTTATTCCATCGACAAGTCGAGTGTGAGCTTCCTGAAAGGGCTCAAGGCTGCGCTATTCTCGATGGGGCTTATCACCGATGCCATGTGTGAGCCATTGGTAAGAGTAAGCGACACCGATATGGCTACCATTGCTGCAAACACTTTGGCACTAAAGCATGAAATAACCGAAACTCTCTCGAAATGAAACACTTGGCCGCTGTATTAACAGCTCTTTCAGTTATAATCGCTATGGCATATTCCTGCAAACATCCGGCAAATGACAAGCCGACAAAATCAACCGATTCGCTCATCTTCACCCTCGCCAACGGCCGGCAGATTTCTGTCGGCACACTGAGCGACACATCTCTCATTGCCCGGCATCGCTGCAAATTCAGGCATCGGTGGGACGCTCTGAGACAATTTCTTGCCCTAAACAATCTCGATTCACTTCCCATCGGGACCATCAACATTCTCCCCGACGGCGAGGAATATGCCATTATCAGCGATTATGTGCCTCGAAATCACGATAGTTGCCGGTTCGAAGCACATAGCAAATATATCGACTTCCAATACATCATCAGCGGTGCCGAAACCATGGGAGTGACATCGCTCGACTGTCTCGATGCCGATTCTGCAACCGAATATATCCCCGAGGCCGACATCCAGTTTTTCCCCTACGACAATGTCAAGGCTCGATATGCAACCGCCACTCCCGATACCTACCACACATTTTTCCCGAGCGAGCCGCACCGACCAAGCATCAACCTCAACGCATCAGAAAGGGTAAGGAAACTCGTTGTTAAAATACTATATACTGACAGACCATGATTTCCCAAAAGAGATTCTATCCTTGGGCCGTAGTGGCTATGCTGGCTGTGGTATCGCTCCTAAACTACCTCGACCGCCAGATGCTGGCCACCATGCAGCCATATATCCAGAACGACATTCCTCAGATTGCCGACCCGGTTAACTTCGGACGTCTGATGGCCATTTTTCTCTGGGTGTACGCTCTGATGAGCCCTGTTTCGGGGCTGATTGCCGACCGCTGCAACCGGAAATGGCTCATTGTGTTCAGCCTGTTCATTTGGTCGGCCGTAACGCTCGGCATGGGCTACGTCGACAATATCCGACACCTCTACATTCTCCGTGGCATTATGGGCATCTCCGAGGCTTTCTACATACCCTCAGCGCTCTCGCTCGTGGCCGATTACCATCGCGGATCAACCCGCTCGCTTGCCATCGGTGCGCTAACTGCCGGTATATACGTAGGGCAGGCAATAGGTGGCTTCGGCGCCACTCTGTCGCAATTCACTTCGTGGCATTTCACATTCAAGTCATTCGGCCTGGTGGGAATTGGCTACAGCCTGCTGCTCATTGTATTGCTCCACGAAAACAAATCTGTGCGCACGGCAAAGCAGACGGCTGATGGTGCACCTAAGGCTGTGGCTTCTTCGAAAGGCATCACATTGCTCATCGGCAATGTTGTGTTCTGGACAATGCTCTTCTATTTCTCGGCACTTAATCTGCCAGGATGGGCAACCAAAAACTGGCTCCCTACAATGATTTGCTCTGCTCTGAATCTTCCGATGGCCTACATCGGCCCTATGTGGACTGTCACTCTGTCGCTTTCCTCATTTCTGGGTGTTTTCATAGGCGGATACCTTTCCGACCATTGGGTGGCACGCAACATCCGGGGACGTGTATTCACCAGTTCTCTCGGGCTTGCCATGATTATCCCGGCGCTGCTGCTGGTGCTCTTTGCCGATATGCTGCCGGCAATTCTCGCCGGTTCAATAGTCTATGGCATCGGTTTCGGGATCTACGATGCCAACAATATGCCCATAATCTGTCAGTTTTTCCCAAATCGGACCCGAGCCACCTGCTACGGAATTATGAATTGCGTAGGCATGGCTTCGGGCGCCGTAATCACACAGTTGCTGGGATATGCCATCAAGAACGGTTACTCATCGCAAGTGTTTATCACCATGATTCTGGCAGTAGCACTGTCGGTGATGCTTCAGCTTTGGGTGCTCCGTCCAGTTACCACCGACATGACCGATGAGCTGATGCTCCGTCAACTTTCTCATAAATCCTAATAATCAATTATCCATGAATCGCTTAATTATCACCATCTTACTGTCATACGTAACGGTTCTTTTCCCCTCACACTCGTTGGGACGTAACTATTTCGTCAAGGCCGACGCCACATCGGGAAATGCCGGAACATCGTGGTTTGCTCCGATGAACATCGACGACTTGTGCTCACGCCTCAACAGCAACTCGTTTGCAGACGACGATGTTATTTGCTTTGCCGAGGGGGTATACAAGCTCTCTCCCGGGAATCCTATCACAATCACCAACAGCCGCATAACACTTCGCGGTGGATTCCCGGCTACACTGAAGGCCACCAACATTCCTGACATCACCTACCCATCGCCATATCCTACCATTATCACCGGCGATACCAATGGTGACGGCACACCGTCGGAGGGTGATTGCCCAAATGCAATAATAATTGACAACGGAGGATCCTCGGCTCAGTGCAACGTAGTAATCAAGGGTCTGAACATCACCGGATGCTTCTTCTCTGGCGACAACGGCTCGCTGCCGGGCGCAATCAGAGTGGAGCTGACCAATGGGGTAACCATCAGCAACTGCATTATCTCGGCCAACGGCAGTGCCGCTCAAGGCCCTGCCGGCGTAATGGTATCGGGCTCCGATGTACATCTCGTCGACTGCATTCTAACCGACAACCATGCGCTCTCCGACGGTGCCGCAATCGGCTCGGAAACAGCACTCTCCGGCTCCGGCTCTACAATTGAGCCAAACCTGGTAATCGAGCGGTGCCAGATTTCGGGCAATAGCCTCACTTACTCGCCAAATGCTTCGCCCGACGAGGGCGAACGCCTATATAATGGCATCATCCTGCCAAAGGTGTGGCCTCCTCACGACATCGACCCTGCCGGTTATGGCCCGATGAAAGTTCCTTATCTCGACAATATTCCGCAAGTGATTCCCATAAATGTAGGGCGTCAACTATTTTTCGACGATTTCCTCATTGCCGAAAACAATGGTCTACAACGCATATTCTACTCGCCGGTGAAATATTCGGGCAATCCTATCCTAAAGGCTGAAACCGACCTCGAGATGTCAGGAATACCCGGCGCAACGGCAAAGGATGGAGGCGTGTGGTGGAACCAAGCGAAACATCGTTTTGAAATGTGGTATGAGGCAGGTTGGCTCAACGCAATGGCCTTCGCCTACAGCCTCGACGGTATCACCTGGGTGCGCGATTATTTAGGCGAAGGCTCTATCAACCAAATTTTCAAGGACTACGTGCCCAATTCGTGTTCGGTGGTGGCCGACTACGATGCGCCTCAGGCTGAACGCTTCAAGATGTTTCTGCGCCAGCCCAACGCCGATACCGACGGTGCCCGTGGAATCACTGCCACCTCGGCCGACGGCATCCACTGGAACAACATCCAGATTTCCGGCCCTTGCGGCGATCGAAGCACTATGTTCTACAATCCTTTCAGGAAAAAGTTCGTGTTTTCGCTGCGCAGCGACAAGTCGATTGCCGCAGTGCCGCCTCATGGCCGCGCCCGATACTACCGCGAAGTGTCGAACATATCGGCAAGCGCCGACTGGACCAAGAACGACCCCAGCGTGGTATTCTGGTCGAATGCCGACAGTCTCGACCTCCCCGACCCGCAGGTTGGAATCCCGGCTGAACTGTACAATCTCGATGCAGTAGCCTACGAGAGCATTATGCTCGGTATGCACCAGATTTTCGTCGGACCACAGAACGACGACTGCAAGGCGCAGGGCATCCCCAAGCGCACCGACCTGAAAGTATCGTTTTCTCGCGACGGATTCCATTGGCAGCGCCCTTATCGCGAACCGTTCATTCCAAGCGCCCGCACTGACGTGTGGGATAAAGGCTATGTACAGTGCGTGGGCGGAATATGCTCGGTAGTAGGCGACCAGCTACGCTTCTACTACATCGGTTTCCGTGGCGATGAATCCAAGCCGGACACATCCTACGGAATGCACTCCTGGGGTGCAACGGGTGTGGCGGTACTACGCCGCGACGGATTCTGCTCGCTCAGCGGCTCGGGATACATCACTACCCGGAAGCTCAACTTCAACGGAAAATACCTCTTTGTAAATGTCGACAGCCATAGCGGCTCGCTACGCGCAGAAATTCTCGATGCCGACGGAAATGTGGCTGAGGGATTCTCGAAGGACGACTGCACACCTATCTCGCTCGATTCCACTATCGCACAGATGCAATGGAATGCCGGTTCCGACCTGAGCCAATTCATCGGAAAAAACATTAGCATCAGATTCTACCTCTCCGACAGCCATCTGTTCTCATTCTGGATTAGCCCATCGCTCAAAGGCGAAAGCCGCGGATACGTGGCCGGAGGCGGACCTGGATATGCCACCAGTGTAGACAATGAAGGATCCGACGCCTACTGCGAAGCCTCAAACTACAATTCACTTTATTGATAATTCTAAAGTACCCTAATATTTAACATCATTACTTATGAACAACTTAATTAAACGCATGTGGCTCGCAGCCACTATCTCAGCAATCACCATTTCTTCCTCCGCCACCAATTTCTTTGTAAAATCGGATGCTCCTTCCGGAAACAACGGTAGCTCGTGGGAGAACGCTCTCTGTTTCTCCGATTTCCTCGCCGACATTGCATCGGCCGACGGCACTATTGCCAACGGCGACGCCGTGCACTTTGCTGCCGGCACTTATCTCGTCAACGAGACCACCGGAATCACCCTCAAGAACAAATGGGTTAGCCTTATCGGTGGATACCCCGACAACCTGAGCGGTAATGAAACTCCGGAAATAGTGTACCCCTCGGCAACTCCTTCGGTGCTCTCAGCCGACATCAACGGAAATGGCACCGCCGATGAAGGTGATGCTCGCAACTTATTCTTCATTCAAACCACCAAGGACAACCTCAGTGCTTCGGCACGTACAATCCTAATCAAAGGTTTCTCGCTAATTGGCGGTTATTACGCCGGAACAAAAGGCACCGAAGTTGGCGCCATCTGTGCCGACATGACCAACGACGTGGTGGTGAAAAACTGTCTGTTCTCGGGATATGTCAGCGTTAACGGCGGCGGTGCTTATTCCAACAGCGGCTCGAAAACCTATTTCAGCGACTGCGTCTTCTCCGACAACACCGCCGGCGATGCAGGAGCCGCTATTCGACTTACCAAACGTGGCGATGCCGCAAAGGTGTTCGACGCTTCTGTAACCCTCGACCGTTGCGCTATCGTCAACAATCACATCACCAAGCAATCGGGAGCAGGAGGCAGCGCCATCCGTCATACTGCCGGCAACCTCTATATCATCAACTCTACCATTGCCAACAACAGCGCATACGCCAAAGCCGCTATCGATGTGAGCGACAACGTCAAAGTTAACATCCTCTCCTCTACTATTGCCAACAACTCGGTCGAGCTCCCCGAAACAGGCTCGGCAATCCACGCCGTGGGCACCCCCGAAATCTACACCACAAACTCCTACATCCTCGCTTGCGCCAACGCCGCCGATGCCCCGGCAATCACCATTGAAGCAATGACTCAGAAAGTGTCGAACTCCATCAAGACCGACGGAGCTAACATTATCGGCCTTTGCTCTTTCTCTGGTGCCGACGGATTTGTCGACGACAGCAATTCAATCTGGACAAACGACAACTATAGTGCCGACAACACTGCCGAGGCAAAACTCGGCAACTGCCAGCTCACCGAAGTCAACGGCACCAAAGTGATTGCCCCGCTCGCCGAAGAAGGCACCTACGATACCGAAACTGTCGGCTATTGCACCTTCAACAGCCCTTTCACTGTCGATAAGACCCTCGATCAGACCGGCGCACAACGTCGTGCCACAGGATTCACCAACCCAGGCGCATACGACATAGTCCTCGGCCCTCAGTCGGGATGTGTCTCGCCAAAGGCAAGTCAAGGCCACATCGCAACACTCGGAAACGGACTTTATCGCATCTCGTTCTCCGAATTCAAAGTGTTTAACATCAGCGGCCGCCTCGTAGTATCCGGAAGAGGCGATTGCATCGACCTATCGGATATGCCACGCGGCTTATACATAGTCAACACCCCAACAGCAAACACCAAGGTGATAAGATAACACACTGTCACCATTGTTTTTTCAGGACAACATAAAATAGAATAGTTAGGTAACGTCAGGAAATGGAATGATTGAGAAAATTAGCGTGTTAGGTAGTGTTTAGTGCAGCTAAGCCTGCACAAATCAGATGGGATGAGCAAGCGATTGCCCATCCCATCGTATTTCTCGTAAAGGACACTTTAAATGTTGATTATATCGGCGTTTCGAGGGGGTATAAAAAAGAAATGGTTGTCTCCCGACAACCAACCTTAATTAACCTTAAATC
>JBJEKE010000162.1:0-3411 GCA_051878475.1 Muribaculaceae bacterium
CACACATAGGGCGAATTAATTCCACCTGTGGCTTGCAAGCCTATGCTTTGGCATCCCTCAAGCAAGATTTTTGCATTTCGAAGATAGTAATCGATGGTCGATTTCACTTGTTGTTTGCCATCTTCGCTATATATTGCCTCAGCTCCGCGCTGCGATATATATGATGCGCCATTAAACTTGGTGCATTGTCGGCGCTTCCAAAGTTTATTTAACTCGTACTGCTCTCCATTGCGGCCATAGGCAATAAGTTCCCGAGGGACCACAGTGTATCCACATCGTATTCCGGTAAATCCGGCTGTCTTTGAGTAACTACGGAACTCTATTGCACACCTTTTTGCGCCATCAATCTCAAAAATGCTATGCGGAACATCATCTTCGGTTATGAATGCCTCGTAGGCTGAATCGAACAATATGATTGATTTGCGCTCAAGCGCATAATCGACAAATGGTTTTAGCTGCGCCTTAGTCAACACAGTACCCGTAGGATTGTTTGGGAAGCACAAATATATAAGTGCCGGATTCGACTTAGGCAGTTCCGGAATAAAACCATTATCGAAGGTGCATGGCATCATTTCGATATTCTGCCATCGGCTGGATATATTGGCTCCAGCACGCCCCGACATTACATTGGTGTCGACATACACAGGATAAACAGGGTCGGTCATTGCCACCGAATTGCCTATATCAAATATATCCCCTATATTGCCTGTATCGCTTTTGGCACCATCGCTGACAAATATTTCATCTGACGCTATATCAATGCCGCGAGCTTGATAATCATTCTGAGAAATGGCATCTCTGAGAAATTGATATCCTTGCTCCGGCCCATAGCCATGGAATGTTGTTGATGATGCCATATCGTCAACAGCCCGATGCATGGCTGCTATAGCTGCTGAGCACAACGGCTGTGTAACATCACCTATACCTAATCGTATGATATCTTCGCTATTGGTTGATTCCTGAAATCTTCTGACACGTTCAGCAATCTCAGAAAACAGATAGCTCTCCGACAGTAATGCGAAATTTTCGTTTGCTATAGTCATGTCTTTTATATTGCAATGATATAATATTCTCCCTCAAACACAGTAACAGCCTCGCCAGTCATATATACATGGTTGTTGCTTTCCTCCCAATGTATCCTAAGATTGCCACCGCGCAACTTCATGTTGACACTTCTCTCGCATCGGCCCATAAGCACACCGGCCACCACTGCAGCGCATGCACCGGTACCGCAAGCCATCGTCTCTCCGCTGCCCCGTTCCCACACTCGCATAGTAATATTGGAGCGGTCATCGATTTGTGCGAACTCAATATTAGCCTTGTTAGGGAACAATGGATGGCATTCAAGCTCAGGACCAATGTGCGAAATATCCATGCCAAGAACCCCATCGATGAATATCACTCCATGAGGATTTCCCATTGATACGGCTGTTATATAAAAGTCGCCGGCAGAAGTTGCGATTGGATAATCGATAACATCTGCCGGTGAGTTTACTGGGATAAGTTTGTTTTCTAAGATTGGTTCGCCCATATCGACCGTGACATCTACAAGACAACCGTGGTCGTCGACATTAAGCGACAGCATCTTTATACCAGCCTTGGTTTCAAGAGACACCAGACGTTTGTTTGTCATCCGATGGTCGTAAACATATTTGGCTATACATCGCGATGCATTGCCACACATCTCACCCTCACTCCCATCTGCATTAAACATCCGCATTCTGAAGTCAGCTTTATCCGACGACATTATCAATATAAGTCCGTCGGCTCCGATTCCTTTATGGCGGTCGCTCATCTCAACCGACAACTTTTCTGGATTTGAAAGTTCACAGCGTGTGCAATCCACATATATGTAATCGTTGCCCGCACCATGCATCTTGGTAAATTTTATCGTTTCCATAAGTTGTCGTCACTAAATTCGTTGCAAAGATAATCATTATGATATAAATTCAAATAATTTTGTGTGTTTTTTTTATAAAAAAATTAGTTTTATGTAATTATTGAAAGTAAAACAATAATATTCGTGGAAATATTTTATTTATATAGCTTTTATGCTTTCAATTTATTCAAATAAGAAACAGTTTTATAGAATATCGTATTTTTATACTTTAAAAATATATCCAATAACATTTTTCTCATCTATTTTTCCTACATTTGTTATATTGATTAATCTTTTATTTAACATTACATGAAATGAAAAAATTTAATTCATTATTTACTTGTTTGTTGTCGTTATGCCTCATTGGCTGCAAACAGTCGCCTGCTGAGGAAATTCCAGCAGAAACCAACGATGAGATTATCCTCCATGCATGGTGCTGGTCGTTCAACACAATAAAGGAGAACCTCCCCGATATTGCCAAAGCCGGATTCACAATCGTCCAAACCTCACCTGCCAATCAATGCGTAGTGGGCGAAGACGGCGGATTACAATTGATGGGTAAAGGGAAATGGTACTATCACTATCAGCCTACCGACTGGACTATCGGCAATTACCAATTAGGCTCGCGAGAAGATTTCATTGACATGTGTAACGAAGCCAAGAAATATGGCATTCGGATTATCGTGGACGTGCTTCCCAACCACACAGCCATCGACCGCAGTCAGATTTCGGCTCGCCTTGACAGCGCCGTTCATGGGCGTGAAAATCTTTTCCATGCAAACGGGCTTAACCCGATTGTCGACTACAATGACCGCTATCAATGCACCACAGGCGAAATGGGTGGACTCCCCGACGTAAACACCGAGAACCCTGATTTCCAGTATTACTACATGCAATATGTCAACGACCTACTGGCATGCGGAGCCCGTGGATTCCGCTACGACACCGCTAAGCATATCGGCTTGCCCAGCGATCCGAAAGACGAGAAATCGCCTGAAAACGATTTCTGGGATGTGGCTCTTGGTCGAAAACCCATTAAGGACATCACACTTGCTCTCCCTTACGACAGCCTGTTTGTTTACGGAGAGGTGCTCCAAGACAAGAATGTTAAGGAAGATGAGTATGGAGAATATATGAAACTTACTGCAAGCAATTACGGAGGACTGATTCGAAACGTACTGCACAAGCATAATTTCAAAGCTGACAGCATCAGCAACTGGTGCCACAAAGTTGCTCCCAAAGACCTTGTTACATGGGTTGAATCGCACGACACATATTGCAACCAAAACGAATCGGCTTGTCTGTCTGATACTCTCATCCATCTTGGTTGGGTATTCCTTGTTTCCCGTCAGTACGGTACTCCCCTATTCTACTCTCGTCCGGCCGGCAGCACCCGCCAAAACTATTGGGGCGACAACCTAATCGGAGCACGAGGAAATGACGAATTCAAATGCATGGAAGTAGCTGCTGCAAATATGTTCCGCCATGCGATGCAAGGAAAAGCTGAACAACTCATTGTATCGGATAACGGC
>JBJEKE010000163.1:0-3402 GCA_051878475.1 Muribaculaceae bacterium
ATCTTCCAGCAGTTCAATCCATGCTTTGTGGTGGCTCTCACCCCGGTTTCGATGGCCATCTTCGGTTGGCTTGCCGCCCGAGGCAAAGAGCCGTCGGCTCCTCGCAAAATCGGCTTGGGTATGCTTGTCGCCGGTATTGGTTTCGTTATCATGATGGTGGCATCGTATGGCTTGGTATACGGTGGCGACGATGCTCAGCGTGTATCGCCTAACTGGTTGGTATCAACCTATTTGGTTCTTACATTTGCCGAACTTCTGCTTTCGCCGATGGGTATCAGCTTCGTTTCGAAGGTAGCTCCTCCGAAATACAAGGGCCTCATGATGGGTTGCTGGTTTGGCGCTACAGCCATAGGTAACCAGCTGGTAATGATTCCGGCATGGCTGTGGGGGCATATTCCGCTCTACGCAGTTTGGGGTGTGCTCGTAACTCTTTGCGTACTCTCGTTCCTATTCATCTTTGCAGTGATGAAGAAGCTCGAGAAAGTGTGCTGATATCAATAACATAGCGCGATAATGTGTTCAGGAGTGTGTTGTGGCAACGAGCCCGGCATACTCCTGTTTTTTGCTGTTAGCAGAGCGCTTAAATGCTCCGAAAATGGTGCAAATGTGTTCAAAATGTCGCTAATATGACGTTGCTATGCCGCTTTTATAACCAATATAGGCCGATAATAGTTACCTTTGCCGTACCCTTTTATAAAAATGTTATGATGATAAGACGAGTTTTTATTATAGCGGCTATCGCCGTGCTGGCAGTAGGACCGATTTCGGCCATTACACTTGAAAAGATTGCATTCGGCGACATGAACCAATGGGTGAAACGAACCATAAAGGAATCGTCGGTAATCGGTGGCAACACCCGCACGCTCTACGAGATTGCACCAAATGCCACCATCGAAGGCTCAAACCCATATACCAACATGGGCGGCTCGCCATGGGCCACAAGCAACGTGCTGGCCAAGGTGGCCGGTGTGACCAAGACCAGCAACGCCGTGTATGGCGAGCAGCGCGCCGGCAGCGATTATTGCGCAAAGATGTGCACCATTCTGGAGCATGTGAAGGCTTTGGGCATAATTAATATGGATGTGCTCGTTTCGGGAAGCATTTTCCTCGGGCAAGTGTTCGAGCCTATAAAGAGCACCAAGAATCCTTACGGAAAGATGGAGATGGGAATCCCTTACACCAAGCGTCCTGCTTGCCTGGTGTTCGACTATAAGGTGACAGTGCCTCAGGGCGATAAAATCTATTCAAGTGGTTTCGGCTCGAAGAAAACCTTGCAAGGTCAGGACTACGCCGAGGTGTATGTGTTGCTGCAGCAACGCTGGGAGGACAAGGACGGCAATCTGCACGCCAAGCGTGTGGGCACCGGTCGAGAACGATTTGGCAAGACGGTGAGCAATTGGGTTAATGGCCATCAGCTGACCATCCACTATGGCGATATCACCAAGCAACCATTCTACAAATCGTATATGGGTCTGATTCCGGAGGAAAACTCCTATTATGCCCGCAACAGCAAAGGGAAGATGGTCCCTGTGGTTGAAGAGGGCTGGGCCGATGCCAACGCAACTCCAACCCACGTGTTGGTGATGGCATCGTCGGGGTGCGGTACGGCATATGTAGGCACCGTTGGCATGACGCTCTGGATTGACAACTTTGCATTCGGTTTCTGATAACCGATATATGAAATAGTGAATGAGGTGGGTGGCACAGAAGGGGGTCGCTCACCTCGTTTGTTGAAAAATCTTGGGAAATGACCGTAATAAGTGCTATATTTACCGATTATTACTCAATTCCGAAACATTATTAACTTATAAATCACATGAAAATATTTGGCTCAAGCATTTTAATGGCAGTTGCATTGCTGCTGACGGCATCGTGCAGCAACAATTCCACCGTAACAATTCCCCTCGATGTCCTTCGCGACAAAATCATGGGCGGATGGGCAGGACAAACCATAGGCTGTACCTACGGCGGCCCAACCGAGTTCCGTTGGCGTGGCGAGATGATTCCCGACACCGTACCGCTGAAATGGGACGATGGTGCAATTGAGTGGTGGTTCGACAATTCGCCGGGTCTGTACGACGATGTGTATATGGACCTCACTTTTGTTGATGTCATCGACAGGTTGGGGATCGATGCTCCTGCCGATTCGTTTGCCGTGGCTTTTGCCAATGCGCCATATCCACTGTGGCATGCCAACCAGGCTGCCCGATACAACATCCTGCGCGGAATAATGCCGCCCGAGTCGGGCCATTGGACCAATAACCCGCATGCCGACGATATCGACTACCAGATTGAAGCCGATTATGCCGGACTGATGTGTCCGGCAATGCCAAACTCAGCATCGAAGATATCGGACCGCGTGGGGCACATCATGAACTATGGCAACGGATGGTATGGCGGCATCTTTGTCGGGGCCATGTATTCGTTGGCATTCGTGTATGCCGACGTTGCTCGCATTGTCGACGAGGCATTGCTAACTATTCCGCAGCAGAGCGATTTCTATCGCTGCATAGCCGATGTGATTGAGTGGCATAGTCAACGTCCCGACGACTGGCGATATGCCTGGACCGAATGTCAAAAGCGCTGGGCCGACGAGGTGGGCTGCCCTGAGGGCGTGAACGACCCATTGAACATTGACGCCATGATTAATGCTGCCTACATTGTCATTGGATTGCTCTACGGTGAGGCCGATTTCGGGAAGACCATGGAAATTGCAACCCGGTGCGGGCAGGATTCCGACTGCAACCCCGCTTCGGCTGCAGGTATTCTGGGCACGATGCTTGGCTACAGCAATATACCACAACAGTGGATGGCAAATCTGCATCAGGTGGAGGACCGAAGATTCAGCTACACCAGTATGTCGCTTAACGATGTGTATGCCAAAAGCTTTGCACATGCGTTAGCCGTCATTGAGCAAGGTGGCGGTAAGGTTGACGGCAATAGCGTGACAATCAGAGTTCAGAAGCCCGAGCCGGTGTGTTATGAAAAGTCGTTCGACGGACTTGAAGTGTCGGCGGTGCTTCCCGGCGGTGATGTGGCAGTGATGAATTCGGTTAACTTCGGTGGCTGTGCCGTTGTGGCAAAAGGCGATGTGCGCTCGGCCGATGAATCGTATGTGGCACATATCGAGGCAATTGTCGATGGCGAGGTGACCGATACCATCGATGCTCCGGCGCGGTTCTACAGCCGCACGCAGGACCTGTATTGGAACTATTCGCTGCCGCAGGGTGCCCACACGCTGCAGTTGCGCGTGCTCAATCCCGAAGAAGGCGCACAAGTGGTGTGCCACCGCATAGTGGTGTATTCGTCGGCTGCCGAGGAATAGGATAAGAAAATTCATTATGAATGTAAAGGCGTGTCCTGTTGGGGCACGCCTTTGTTGTAATAAAAGTAAGGGGACAT
>JBJEKE010000164.1:0-3371 GCA_051878475.1 Muribaculaceae bacterium
TCATATTCACGACAAAGACTATTACCCGACCAAGAGCTTGACCTGCATTCAGCACCCGCTCGACCGCATTTTGAAACACGGATTCGTCGCAGGCCACGGAGAGTCACGGCCGGCAAAGCGTATTGAGACCGCGAGTATTATTGCATGCATCTCGCTCGAAACAGCACAAAATGAAATGCATGGCGGTCAAGCGATACCGGCATTCGATTTTTACCTTGCCCCATACGTAAGGACCTCTTTTATCGAAGAACTAAAGAATCTCGAGGAACTTTATGGTGAAAGCTACGAACATCTGTATTATGCAAAGATTGATGACTACATTAAACGTGACCTTGAAAGCCTCGAGGGGGATAACCGTATATTGCAGTTTGCAATCAACCGAACTGTTGCGCGCGTTCACCAAGCAATGGAAGCTTTTATCCACAATATGAACACCATTCACAGCCGTGGAGGCAACCAGGTCGTTTTCAGTTCGATCAATTACGGCACAGATACATCAGCCGAAGGGCGTTGCATAATCCGCGAATTGCTCAACACAACATACCGTGGTGTAGGCAATGGAGCTACTGCCATTTTCCCTATACAGATATGGAAGAAGAAACGTGGCGTAAGCTATCTTCCAACCGATCGCAACTACGACCTTTACCAATTATCGTGCAAAGTTGCAGCACGACGTTTCTTCCCGAATTTCGTAAACCTTGATGCTTCGTTTAATCAGCACGAGAAATGGGACGAGAACGACCCTGAACGTTATAAATATGAAGTTGCAACAATGGGCTGCCGCACGAGAGTTTTCGAGAACAGATATGGCGAAAAGACATCGGTAGGTCGTGGTAATCTATCATTCACCACAATTAATATCGTAAAGTTGGCTATCGAGGTTATGAATGTACAAGACCGGGAAGAGCGAATAGTAATGTTCTTCAAAAAACTCGATCAAATGCTCGACATAACTGCAAAGCAACTTTGCGACCGTTTTGAATTCCAGAAAACCGCATATGCTAAGCAGTTCCCGCTATTGATGTCGCGCTTGTGGAATGGCTGTGAGAATCTGAAACCGAACGACACCATTGAAAGCGTCATTAACCAAGGGACACTTGGCATTGGGTTCATTGGTCTTGCTGAATGTCTCATTGCTTTAACAGGCTATCATCATGGCGAAGACGATGACAGCCAGAAACTCGGCATCAGAATAGTTTCGCACATGCGTAGCCGAGCCAATGAATTCTGTGAGAAATTCCAACATAACTTCAGCATTCTTGCAACTCCGGCAGAAGGATTATCAGGCCGATTCACTGTGCGCGACAAAAAGACATTTGGCGTAATTCCTGGAGTAACCGATAAGGAATACTACACAAACTCTAATCACGTACCTGTATATTATCACTGCTCGCCACAGCACAAAGCCAAGATTGAGAGTCCTTATCACAAGCTAACTGGCGGTGGCCATATTTTCTACGTTGAAATTGATGGTGATGCAACCCATAACCCGGATGCCATAGCAAATATTGTCGACTTGATGGACAAATACGACATTGGTTATTGCTCGGTTAACCACAACCGCAACAGATGTATGGATTGCGGTTACGAGGATGCAACTGACAACCTTACCGAATGCCCGAAATGCGGTGGCCACAACATCGATAAGCTACAAAGAATAACCGGTTATCTTGTAGGTACTACCGACCGTTGGAACAAAGCTAAATTGGCAGAGCTTCGAGACCGTGTTGTACACAAATAAGGCGATGGAACATATTAATGATACAATTTCAGAACAGGAACTCGACACAAAAGTTTCTGTTCTGAATGTAATAGAAGGTACTTCGGTTGATGGCGTAGGTTTGCGAACATCAATATATTTCGCAGGCTGTTGCCATCATTGTCAAGGTTGCCACAATCCGCAATCATGGGATATTGCAAACGGCAAGATGGTAAGCATTAGAGATTTGATCGACGTTATACGTGAAAATGACTTCAATGTAACGTTCTCGGGTGGCGACCCATTGTACCAAATTAAAGAGGTCACTATACTTGCAAAAGCAATCAAGCAAATGCTTGGTAAGACCATTTGGTGCTACACAGGTTATATATACGAAAACATCAAAGACGACACGAAATATACCGAGTTGCTATCGCATATAGATGTACTCGTCGACGGTCCTTTCATGCTGAACCTTCGCGACACTTCATTGCGATTCCGCGGGAGCAGCAACCAGAAAATAATTGACCTACATAATCAGTAAGCCTATTCTATAAATAGCGAACGAGAATAGCCAAGCTATAGCTGTATTATAAAATGCGGCAAATATGCCATATTTTATACTGTGGCTTTCTTTGACAATTGCAGTGATTGTAGCAATACATGGGAAATACAGCAACACAAACACCATGAAGCAAAATGCCTGAAGTGGTGTAAAGTCTGGCTTGCCCGTTTGCAAATTAATCTGTGCCAAACGATCGCCAAGGCTGCTGTCGGAATTGCCCGATGCAGATTCGGCTGGATAAAGCACGCCTAACGTCGAAACAACTATTTCCTTTGCCGAAGAACCAGATACAAGCGCAATCGACATTTTCCAATTCATGCCAATAGGCTCTACTGCAGGAGTGATGAATTTGCCAATCTTAGCCAAATATGAATTTTGCTGATGCTCAATCACTTGTTGCTCGGTCATTTGTTCATCCGACACATTCAAGTCGCGCGGGAAATAGTTTAGAGCCCACACAATTATACTGGCTACCAATATCACACCACCCATCTTTTGCAAATATTGATAACCCTTGCCCCACATATGGCGCAATGAATTCCGCAAAGTAGGTATTCTATATGGAGGCAGCTCCATTACAAATGGTGTCTCATCTTTCTTGAAATAGAATCTACGCAACAGCCTTGCAGTCAACACAGCTGCCAGTATGCCAATAAAATAAAGCGACAGGAACACAAACGATGAATTCTTCGGGAAAAACGCGCTAACCAACAAAATATAAATAGGCAATCGAGCGCTGCACGACATGAATGGATTAATGAGCATAGTAATCAGTCGGCTGCTTTTGCTCTCAATTGAACGTGTGGCAATAATTGCCGGGACATTACAGCCAAAACCCATAACAAGTGGAATGAACGACTTCCCGTGTAGTCCGATTTTATGCATTATCTTATCCATGATAAATGCTGCACGTGCCATATACCCAGAATCTTCCATGAATGAGATGCAGAAATAAAGGATAAGGATATTCGGAAGAAAAACAATGACGCCACCTACTCCACCAATTATTCCGTCGACAAGCATGTCCTTTAGTGGACCAGGCGACAGCACATCCCTTAATAACGACGAAATCCATCCAACCAACATTTCGATCCAGGAAACAGGGTA
>JBJEKE010000165.1:0-3357 GCA_051878475.1 Muribaculaceae bacterium
CGCCACCGGCACCAACTTCCAGAACCCCGGCTGGTAACCCCATCAGCATCTGATAGTTGGATGTCAAACATATAATAATTTGTATCGAATATCATTATCCGGAAGGAGAATTCTGACCGGATAATGATTTCGGTCGTTTAAAAACATAATACCATAATGAAACAAAGATTTTTACCTCTTGTATCTGTTGCTCTTATGTCGATGGGAGTTTTCTCATTCCAGGCATTTGCCGAGGAACCGGAGTGGGACACCTACAGCGACACATGGGTGGCAGTAGACGACCTTGGCCGCGAAGTGTTTTCGTCGGACACCAAGGATATGTCGGCCGACCCCGATGACGGCATTAACCCCATTGTAGGTATGTTCTATTATCTGTGGCAAGGTCACGAGGCTTCTCCAGGTGCCAAAATCAAGGACAATACCGAAATTCTGAATGAAAATCCTGATGACCCTCAATTTGGTAACGAACACGAGTATCATTGGTGGGGCCGTCCGTTGCTCGACTATTATTTTGCCGGCGACCCATTCGTGGTGGCCAAGCACATGCAGATGCTGTGCGATGCCGGTGTGGATTTCTATTTCTTCGATACCACAAATGCCCTCATCTATGCCGACCGCGTACGATTGGTGATGGCCGAAATCGACCGTCGCCAGGCTCTTGGTATGAAGACCCCAAAACTCTGTTTCTGCATCCACTCTGCGGCTGCTTCTACAGCCACAAACATCTACAACGAGTTCTATGCCGATTCAAAGTATGACAAATACTGGTTTGAATGGGGCGAAAAGCCTCTGATGCTTGGTCCGCCAAGCGAAGTCCAGTCGGGTGCATCGGCCGATGTGTATAATCGCTTCCGCTTCCGCAACTGCTGGGCTTGGATGGGTGGCAGTAAAGCTAATGAATGGGCATGGCTCGAGAACTATCCCCAGCAGCCCGGATGGACACTTAATACCGACGGTACACACAAAGTGGAGCAACTGTCGGTTAGTACAGCGCAGCATCCGGTGTCGAAAATTGGGAAAAGCTATCATAACGGCTCTGAACCGTCATTTACAAAATATGGCGTGTGTCTGGGCAAGAATACTTCAAAAGGATTCTATTATGAGGAACAATGGAACCGCGCGCATGAGGTGCGCTCCCCGGTGCTCATGATTACCCAGTTCAATGAATGGATTGCCATGCGATTCATTATAAAGAGCGCTGGAGAATATGGCAATGTGCGTCCCGGTGCAACTGCAAAAATCGGTGAGTCCTACTTTGTTGATGCATACACAGCCGAATTCAACCGCGACATCGAGCCGAGTACTCATCCGCTCATCCGCGACAACTATCTGATGCAAACCTACTCGCATATGCGTCGCTACAAGGGTGTCCGTGAAATTCCGGTGCCTGAATCGACTAAGACAATCACCCTTGACGGCGACATGACACAATGGACCGACGTTACACCCGAATTCCGCGATGATAAGGGTGATATTCTGCACCGAAACTATCCCAATGCCAACCAGATTGCCACTCTTACCGATGAAACGGGGCGTAACGATATTATTATCAGCAAGGTGACTAAGGACTACAACAATTTGTATTTCTATGCGCAAACATCAAACAAGCTGTCGTCGCTGACCCTGCTTAAGAATCGTCATATGTGGATGACCCTGCTCATAAATATCGACACCGACTACACCAACGGCTGGGCCGGTTACGATTATATGGCTTACTATAACGACGATACACGCACCTACACCCTCGCCAAGTTCACCGGAACCGGCTTTGAGCACGAGGATTTGATGAATGTAACAGTATATAAGACTGATAAGGAGATGTACTTTGCCTTGCCTCGCGATTTGCTCGGCGTGAAGGGCGTGGATTGCGATATCGACTTTAAATGGGCCGACAACATGAACGACGTGGAGCCAGATGTACTCGACTTCTACATATATGGCGACTGTGCACCTAATGGCCGCTTCAACTATCGCTACAAAGGCTCGAAGGTGACAGCCGGCATCGATAATGTATTCTCCGGCTCACCGCTGGCAGTAATGCGCAACGGTGCCAATGCAGTCGATGTAAACCTCTATCTGCAATCGGCCGGCGAAGTTGTTATCGACTGCTACAACATGCAAGGATCGCTCGTATTAAGTAAACGCTTCAACGCTCAGCCGGGCGATTTCCGCGCAACTCTCGATTTGCCGGGACACGGCTATATAATAAAAGCTATTGCCGATAATAGTGTAAAGACAGCCAAGGTGTTATGAGCATACGCAATGTAATTCTTTTTGTTTCAATCGCCTGTGCCGCCACCATGACGGCACAGAGCGAATGGGATACCTACAGCGACACATGGGTGGCTGTCGACGACCTTGGCCGTGAAGTGTTCTCGTCGGATACCAAGACCGAATCGGCCGACCCGGATAACGGTATCGACCCCACTGTAGGCATCTTCTATTTCCTTTCGCATGGTTTCCATTCGGCGCAAGGCACAAAGACCTACGACATAACCGAGCTTCTTAACGCCGACCCCGACAATCCCCAGTTCGGACCCGAATATGAAAACCATTGGTGGGGCCGTCCGGTACTCGACTATTACTATATGACCGACCCATGGGTGATTGCCAAGCACATGCAGATGCTGTGCGATGCCGGCATCGACTTCTATTTCTTCGATTCAACCAATGCATTCTATTATGCCGACCAGGTGCGTGCCGTGATGGCTGAAATCGACCGCCGAACATCCCTCGGTATGAAGGTCCCCAAGCTGGTGTTTACCGTCCATGCTGCCCCGGCTTCTACGGCTACGAATATCTATAACGAATTCTATGCCAATTCGGCCAACGACAAATATTGGTTTATGTGGGACGGAAAGCCGCTGATGCTTGGCCCTAGGGACGAAATAAAGGCCGATGCCTCGACAACCGTCTACAACCGCTTCACTTACCGTAACTGCTGGGCGTGGATGCGAGGCCAGAACCAGAAAGAATGGGCGTGGTTGGAATATTATCCGCAGGCTCCCGGTTGGTATCTTGCCTCCGATGGCACTCATGTAACCGAACAGGTGTCGGTGAGTACAGCCCAGCATGCTACCACCAAGGTGGGGAAGAGCTATCACGATGGTAAGCAGCCGGCGTATGACAAATATGGACTTTGTGAAGGCAACACCACTTCGCTCGGTCTTTACTACGAGGAGCAGTGGAAGCGAGCACACGAACTGCGAGCTCCTGTAACCATGATTACCCAGTTCAATGAGTGGACAGCAATGCGCTTCGTGATAAAGAATTCCGGCGAATATGGCAATATCCGCCCCGGTGGCACTGCAAAAGTAGGGGAATCGTATTTCGTCGACCTTTACAATGCTGAATTCA
>JBJEKE010000166.1:0-3348 GCA_051878475.1 Muribaculaceae bacterium
AGTGGTGCCGTTTTTGCCTGACATGGAGTTTGTGGACAAGACGTTAACTGTTCCGCAGCGTGGCGACAAGCGCAAATTGCTCGAGGTTTCCGAGAAAAATGCCCGTCAATATCTCATCGACAAGCTTAAGCATAGCGAGAAGCTCAACCCTGAGCAGCGCACCTTGAGGGTGCTTACCACCATGCAGCGCGATTTCCGGCTCACTGAGTTGCCGAGGCACATTGAATGTTTCGATAATTCGAACATCCAGGGTACAAATCCGGTGGCATCGTGTGTCGTGTTCAAGAATGCAAAGCCGTCGAAACGCGACTATCGGCATTTTAACATCCGCACTGTTGTAGGTCCCGACGATTTCGCCTCTATGCGCGAGGTGCTCATGCGCCGCTATTCGCGTCTTATTGCCGAGGGTGAGGATTTGCCTCAGTTGGTGGTAGTCGATGGCGGTAAGGGGCAGCTGAGCAGCGCAGTGGAGGCTTTTGACGAGTTGGGTATACGCGGCAAGGTGGCTCTCATTGGCATTGCCAAGCGACTGGAGGAGATTTATTTCCCCGGCGACAGCATTCCGCTCTATATCGACAAGAATTCGGAATCGTTGCGTGTGATTCAGCATCTGCGCGACGAGGCTCATCGGTTTGGCATCACGCATCATCGCAATCGTCGCAGCAAGAGCCAGCTCGAATCGGTTCTCGACGACATACAAGGGGTGGGGGATAAGACTGCCTCGGCTCTGCTGAAGCATTTCAAGAGCGTGAAGCGAATACGTATGGCATCGCTTGCCGAAATTGCCGAAGTTATAGGCCCTAAGAAGGCCGAAGCTGTGTTTAATACATTAAATGTAGAAAGCAATGAAATTAGTGATTCAAAGAGTGAGTGAAGCCTCGGTGACCATCGATGGCAAGTTGAATTCGTCGATTGGGCGCGGATTCATGGTGCTTGTAGGAGTGTCCGACGACGATACTGCCGACGATCTGGAATATGTGGTGCAGAAGTGCGTGAATCTGCGCGTTTTTGACGATGAAAACGGGGTGATGAACCGGTCGATTCTCGATGTCGACGGCGAAATACTTGCAGTGAGCCAGTTCACCTTGCTGGCATCAACGCGCAAAGGCAATCGTCCGTCCTACATCAAGGCTGCCCGTCACGAACTTGCTGTGCCAATGTATGAGGAGTTTTGCCGCATGACATCGGCTCTTACCGGTCGCGAAACCCGGCGCGGTGTGTTTGGTGCCGACATGAAAGTGTCACTGATCAACGATGGCCCTGTGACCATTGTAATCGACTCAAAGAACAAATAGCGGCCGCCCTTGGCTGTGGCTCTGTTGTTGATGATTCAAAAATATTTTATCTTTACACAAAATTACTTAATACATCAAGAATATGGATTTGAAGAAAGTATTTAGGATTATATCTATTGTGTTGCCGATAGTGTTGGCAATAGCATTGTGGAAGGTTTTGGCTTCGCATAACGAAGCGCAGACCGACACCACACAGGTTGTGCTACAGACTATTATGGAGCGAACAAGCATACGTGCCTACGATGGCCGTTCAGTTGGTCAGGACACCATCGAGAGCATCCTGCGGGCTGGTATGGCTGCGCCTACAGCCATGAACCGTCAGCCGTGGGCATTCATCGTTGTCGACGACCGCGAGGTAATCCGCGAGCTTGCCGATTCGATGCCCATGGCCCGAATGCTTCCTAACGCCGCTTTCCTGATTATTCCCTGCGGCGACCGCACCAAGATGATTGAAGGCCCTGGTGCTGCCTTCTGGATTAACGATGTAAGTGCCGCCTCCGAGAATATGCTTATTGCCATCAAGGCTTACGGTCTCGGTGCAGTGTGGACCGGCGGATATCCCTCCGAGGAGCGGGTGGCAATTCTGCGCAGTGTGCTTAACATCCCCGACAAGTTCATTCCGCTCAACATGATTCCTGTGGGGCATCCGGCCGAGTCGCCCGAGCCTAAGAACAAGTGGAATCCCGATAATGTGTATCGCAACAAATTCGCTGTAGATACCATTGAGTAATAATATAAACAGTTGATTATCAGTAATATATATGATAAACAAAGATAAAAACGGACACAGCGCATCGCAGCCTGACCGCATAGTCACATGGGATGTCCCTGCTACCACCACATTGCTCGCCTTTGTGGAAAAGCGCCTTGCCGATCACACCAAGACAAAAGTGAAATCGATGCTCAAGCACAACCAGTTTGCCGTCAACTCGATGCCGACTTCGCAGTTCGACACCCCTCTTGAGGCCGGCGACAAGGTTAGCGTCAACTTTACCAAGTCGTTCCGCGTGTTTTCAAGCCCACGCATCAAGCTGGTGTATGAAGACAACGATATCCTCGTAATCAACAAAGGCTACGGCGTGCTGTCGATGGGGACCGACAACATCAAGGAGGGCACTGCCTACAGCATTATGCGCGAATACGTGAAATATTCCGACCCGCGTGCAAAGGTTTTCATTGTCCATCGCCTCGACCGCGACACCTCGGGCCTGATGATGCTTGCAAAGACTATGGAAGCCAAGGACACCATGCAGCACAACTGGAACAACATGGTGCTCAACCGCAAATATGTGGCTGTCGTTGAGGGGGTAGTCCCCGACGACGAGGGCGTGGTGAAGAGCTATCTTGCCGAAACTGCCCAGTTCGAGGTATATTCAACACAAGACCCCACCAAAGGTCAGCTCGCCATCACTCGCTACAAGGTACTGAAGCGCTCGAGTGGATACACTCTGGTGGAGCTTGAACTTGATACCGGCCGTAAGAACCAGATTCGTGTGCACATGAAGGACCTCGGACACCCGATTGTCGGCGACCGAAAATATGGCGCCAGCAGCAGCCCAATCCGCCGTCTGGCATTGCATGCTCGCACCCTCCGATTTGTGCATCCTATCACCCGGAAGGAGATGAATTTCGAGCTTCCGGTGCCCACCCGCTTTGCCGGACTAGTAAAAGGATAATTTTTTACGCTCTAACATTATTTATTCACAGCCAAAAGATTCCAACGACTCGTCTGGTGGCTTTAGAATGGACATTACGAAAATAGATAAAAACGTTGTGCATAACGGATAATTGTTGTATTTTTGTACCGCTTAACAGCCAAGGAGTGATGCTCGAGTGGCTGAAGAGGCACGCCTGGAAAGCGTGTAACCGTCAAAAGCGGTTCGGGAGTTCGAATCTCCCTCACTCCGCCAAAACACGCTAACAATCAACAAGTTAGCGTGTTTCCTTTTAAGGTAGAAACCTTGTCAAGAGTTTAAAAAAAAGCCCCTAAATTACGATTTATGCCGATTGATTGACGACCTTTTGCGATTGTTGCCGAAAAAAAACTTGAAAA
>JBJEKE010000167.1:0-3345 GCA_051878475.1 Muribaculaceae bacterium
AATACTCATAATAATATAATTGAATTTTGATTAGAGTTCAGTGATACGAATGTTGCGCCATAGGACCTTGATTCCACCGCCGTCGTGAATCTGCAGAGCGATTCGGCCTTGAGCGGCACCAATCTTGGCATCGTTGATGTCGACCATAGGCTGTCCGTTTAGCCAAGTCTGGACACGGTCGCCGACGACACGCAGGCGGAGAGTGTTCCATTCGCCTTCGCGGATAATGTTTTCCTTGTCGTCGGGAATCTGCACGAGCCAACCACGCCCATACGACTCATAAATACCGGCGGTATCGTGCCCCTTAGGAGCCACTTCGCATTGCCAGCCATGCACCTTCACCGGCGGCTCGACGAAAGAGCGGAAGAACACGCCCGAATTTCCGTTGGCAAGTTGCTTGAATTCGAGAGTGAGGTCGAAATCGTTATAGTATTGTCGAGTAGCGAGGTATCCATATTGCTTGTCGGGGCCGCTTTCGCACACCAGATTGCCCTCGTCATCGACATACCATTTCTCGGTACCGTATGCCTCCCAACCGGAGAGGTCCTTACCATTGAAGAGCGAGCTTGTGCCACGCTGGCGGTGAGGGAGTTCCTTGATTTTGATGTTTCGGAACGATGCCGGCGAGCCGTGGTCTTGCAGGCATATAACCCCACGTTTAGCGAGGCCATATTCGGGAGCCATCTCCCACTTACCGCTTGCCTTGCGGGCAAACCAGTCGTCGGTCCAAGCGTCGAATTCGAGAATTTTGTGGCCGTTGAGCCAATGCTCCACATGACCGTTGTCGAAAACGATGCGCGAGCGATTCCACTTTCCTTGGGGCTTAACAAACATGGAGTCGGGATTAGGCAGATGCATTGCATAGTCGACACCGAGGCGCTGCCACGGTTCGAGTTTGCTTGGTGCATATACTTTCTCCCATCCATCGTTGTCGATAAGCTGGTATTCCGGACCGGTAACGTAAGGAACCTTGAAATAAGGGTCCTCGACCACGTGATAAATCATGCCGGAGTTTCCGCCGAAAGCCAGTTTCCACTCCCAGTCGAGGATAAAGTTTTCGAACTGGCGGTCGGTGACGATGTAACCCGAGAGGTCGCTACCGTCGCCGTTGGCTTGGATGCATCCGTCGACAACTCGCCACGGCTGAGTTAGAGCATTGCCGTTGAAATCGCGCCAACCGTTGAGGGTCTTACCGTCGAAAAGGAGTTTCCAGCCGTCGGCTTTTTCAGATTTAGAGAGGACGTTAGGCTTCGCTGCATTCAAAACAGGGAAAAACAGCAGCGAGAGGGCCAAAGGAAAAGCAAAATTTCTGAAGGAAATGTTCATGTTGTTATAAGGTTATTTGATTATAGTTCGCTTAATTCGGTAAAGTTAATGATTTTCGGTGAGAATAAATGCTATCTTTGCAAAAAATAGGAGACTTGAATTATGAAAAGAATAGTGCTTGCAATAATCTCGGTTTTGTTTTTGTCGAACTATATCGTTGCCATGGGCGAGGCACCAAAGCGGGAGTTCCGCGGGGCATGGCTGCATACGGTATTTCAGGGGCAGTATGCCCGGCAAACGACAGCCGAGAACCAGGCCTATCTGCGCAATGTTCTCGACAGCCTGGAGATGGCCGGAATAAATGCCATCATTTTTCAGGTTCGGCCACAGGCCGACGCGTTCTATAAGTCGGAGCTCGAGCCATGGAGCCAGTTTTTGAGCGGGACTGCAGGCAAGGCACCTGAACCGCAGTGGGATCCTCTGGAATTTATAATCGCCGAATCGCATGCCCGCGGCATGGAGCTGCATGCCTGGCTCAACCCTTACCGGGTTAGCACCTCGAAGACCGACAAGTTTCCGAGCAGCCACATCTATAGCAAGCATCCTGAGCGGTTTGTGACGTATGGCGGCAAGATATATTTCGACCCCGGGATACCTGAGAACCGCAAATTCATATGCAAGGTGGTGAAGGACATCGTGACGCGCTACGATGTCGACGCCATCCACATGGACGACTATTTCTACCCATATCCATCGGGGAAGAAGGCATTTCCCGACAGCAAATCGTATAAACGATATGGGAAAAAGAAGGATATAGGCGACTGGCGCCGCGAGAACGTGAACCTACTGATAGAGGAGCTGCATCGCACTATAACCGAAGCGAAGCCGTGGGTGCGGCTTGGCATCAGCCCGTTCGGGATATGGCGCAACAAAACAAGCGACCCGCGAGGCTCCGACACAAATGGCCTGCAGAACTACGATGCCCTGTATGCCGATGTTCTTCTATGGACCAAGAACGGCTGGGTGGATTATATGATGCCACAGCTGTACTGGGAACTAGAGCACAAGGCAGCATCGACACAAGTGTTGGCCGATTGGTGGAACGCCAATGCTAACGGGCGGCACATGTATTTCGGGCAATCGATAAAGACCACCATGGACAAGGCCGATACCGCCCCAACAGGAAACCCCACGCAGCTTGACCACAAAATCAGGCTGTCGCGCTCGCTGCAGAATGTTCAGGGGAACTGCTGGTGGCCGGGATACGATATTGTGAACAACTACAAAGGGATTGCCGACTCATTGGCACGGCGCCACCAGCGCTCCATAGCTCTGGTGCCATCGTACCCATGGATCGACAGCATAGCGCCCGAGGAGGTGAAAAGTCTGAAGCTAACCAAAACGGACGGGCACCGTCAATTGAAGTGGAAACGGCGAAGCACCTCCGACAAGATGCAGGAGCAGAAAGCATTTGTGGTGTATCGCTTTGCGGAAGGTACTAAAGCCGACATCGGCGATGCATCGGCAATAGTAGCCGTGACGTACGGCACCGAATACCACATACCCGACAATCTGCGCGGCACATTCACCTACACCGTGACCTCACTCGACCGCGCCAACAACGAAAGCCGCAAAGGGGAGTCGATAACTGTTGACTTATGACAAATAATTGCGTAACTTTGTGGCTGAATACCAGAAACTACAATAACCAAATAAATAAAAGCAAATGAAAAAAATCCTGTTAACCTTATCGGCATCGGCCATGATGCTTTGCAGCTGCAGCACATCGGACAATGCCGACAAGTCGCTAAAGCCCATCGACCAAATCGACTTCTCGCACGTGCAGATTACAGATGCCTTCTGGCAGCCACGTCTCGAGCGCCATGCCACCACCACACTGGAAGTGTGCATCGACCAGATTGAGAACCAAACCGGACGCATCCGCAACTTTGAGAATGCAGCCAAGCACGAAGGCGAGCATTCCGGCATATTCTTCGACGATTCCGACGTATATAAGGCAATGGAAGGCATTGCATACAGCCTAATCAACAAGCCCAATGCCGAACTTGAGCAGAAGGC
>JBJEKE010000168.1:0-13986 GCA_051878475.1 Muribaculaceae bacterium
CATCTCGTTGCAGACGATATGCTGCTTGAAGCCATAGAACCATCCCATAGAGCATTTGCCTCTTTGGACGATGCCCCTAAAGGTTTTTGTGCTGGAGTATTCGCTGGTTCTTGCACACTCGCAACGGGGTGCTGTCGATGAAACTTATGCCGGTGCATTTGCCCATCAGCACATTCTTTACAAGGATGGTCAGTTTGACAACGGCGTGTCTTTCCAATTCAACGAATCGGTTGTAAGACACCGTTTTAGGAAACAGATGGCGCATATATTTGCACACATATTGAAGATGGAAATGCTTCAGGCAACGGTATCCTGAGTCATGAAACAAGATGAGAATGGTCATTACTTCGGAATCCGACATCATGCCATCGCGATGATACTTGCGTTTCTTGGAGCAATCGCAAGCCGTTATTGCATTTTTGCATTTTGGTCAACGGTTTTATCAATAACTTTGCTAAAATCGTCGCAAATTGAGAAAATTTCAATAATTTTGTCTTCAGGGAACATAGCGGTTGTTTTTTGTTGTTTTTCACTATAAAATTACTAATAATGCTGCTATTTTCCTAATTTTCAACTAATTAAATTTCATCGAACTCACGTTATACTAAGGCAACAATGAAATATACAATATACACACCTATCACATCTATGCGCAAGGAGACGCAAAAATTATGCTTACTATAGCTCCCCAAGGCGGACTCTGCAATCGGCTAAGAGTCCTATTATCTGCAATCCAAGCTGCTCACAATGGTGTAGCACCTATAGAAATTCATTGGGCAAAAAATTCGGAATGTTATGCTTGGTTTGAGGAACTGTTCCAGCCCATTTCAACGGAGTCCATTAGCATAGTGCATCAAAAATGGTGGGCAAAACCCAGAACGCGTCGAAACCTACATCTGCCTGAATTTTTAAGGTATGCCATGGGATATTTCGTCCAACGAGCTAACTGCGTAACAAATGATGACAAAGAGTTCTTCGACTTGACAAAAGCGCCCAAAGTGTATCTATCCGGATGTTCCAAACTATGCAATTACGATTACTCTTGCATCGAAATGATTATCCCCGAACCCAAAATAAAGCATCGTATTGATTCAATAGTAAAGGAATTCACTCCACATACCATAGGCGTTCACATACGCCGCACCGACAATGTGGTTAGCATAAAGCATAGTACTGACCAAGGGTTCTTCAGAGCTATGGAGAGAGCATTAGAAATCGACCCCAAAGCAAACTTCTTCCTTGCCACCGACGATTGCACCCTAAAAAAACAAATTATCGAAAAATATGGAACTCGAATACTTACGCAACAAGATCCCGTAAGCCGTTCATCAATCGAAGGTATGCGTGATGCTGTTGTGGATCTTTGGTGCTTAGCATCTGCTTCACGAATCATTGGTTCATATTGGAGCTCATTCACCGATTCTGCAGCCGAATTATTCAACGCTCCTCTCGAAATTGTCATGGACTAATCCTGCATTTTCACATCTCGACTGTTTTCATCATAGTTGACTTAAACTAACGTGAGTTCGACGAAAATAACAAAAAGATCGTGAGCTGATTATCGATTTTTCGTTACAACTGACGCCTCTGCTCCGCGTGGCTTTTGTGGGTGCGATTCCCAAAAGCGAGGCTTGTGGTATAACAATCCCCTGCTGCGAATGTTCAACAGGGGATTGTTATGAATTATGACTATTTTTCGTTGTATTAAATGATTTGAGTTGTCAGCTATTAGAAGTCAAATCCTAATCGGAAAGTGAAACCGCCAGATGTGACACTTGCGTAGTCAAGGTCAAAGCTTTGACCTGAATAACCAATCGATACATTGAATTTTTTTACCCTCACACCTACAGAAGGGGCAACATATAAGCCCTTGATTTCATTTATGTCGATCGAGTAACCAATTCTGAAATCGACGAAAGGAGTTACCTTGCCAGTATTGTATTCACCGCGTAAATCTGCAAAAATTGGCAAAGCAACATTACTAAAACCGTCGGAAAGATAATAATGACCAGCAACTCCCACACCGGCAAATAAGTAGGGATTGAATTGATAGCCGTGAACTGTTGCTAATTCAACTCGGTCGGTTCCGGCATCTCCAACTCCGAGTGTAAATGCTGCGTCAACAAATCCGCGGTAGCCTGATACTGATTCATCTTGATCGTTAGATAGTGAAGAACTGTTCCCTCCAGCAGTGAATTGTGCATTAGCTGTTGCTGCACTTAGAACGATTGCTACGATAGCAAATAAGAATTTGAATTTTTTCATGTCAATTTATTTTTATTGATTAAATAACATTACTTCTTGTACGTTAATCTCCACACATTAGCTACACCGGTGGCCGAGCCTCGTTGAGATATAAAATAAATATACTGCCCGTCGCCGCTCCAGCTTGGACTCAGGTCGTCAGCGGCATGGTAGGTAAGCTGTTGCAATCCGGTCCCATCAGTATTGCATACATACAGGTCGGTGTTCCAGTACAATGATTTCGACACTGGAATTGCAGAACTTCCTACGAGCAGAAGCTTTGAACCGTCTGGAGAAAGGAGAGGCGAGTAGAATGAGTGGTTCTCACTCGATAATATGCATTCTTCCAGTCCAGTGTTGATATTTACTCTCCATATCTCGCCCATCCCATAGGTATTGGTTCTTGCCAGATAAATAGTTTCGCCGTTAGCCGAAGGCGATGGATTTTGTCCGGAGGTTAGGCATGACAAATAGTTTTTATCAACATCATATTCCCATATGCTGGCATTTTTCCGTTCTAATCGACAAAATAGAATACCTTTCATATCCATAGTGTAGATTGGGGCATAGTCGAGGTTGTTAGTCGTTATTTGTCGGCAAACATATCCCGAAGTGGCACTGGTTATAAACAACCGGTTGGTTTTGCCCACTTGTTCTGTGAAACAAATTTTTTCACCGTCGGGAGAATATGAGAAATCTACAACAGCTGTACGGTTAGTGCGTTGCCTGGCGGCACTCTGTCGGCTGATGTCCTTAATGAAAATGTTGGTAAGGTTGTTGCGTAGCGAAAGATATGCAAACTCTTTGCCTGATGGGGCAACTGACAGGATGTGATTTGTTAGCCAATTCACACCATTTGAGTTTCTTTTTACAATGGGCATGCATACATAATCGGCATCTGATGTGATTTTCATCAAGTCGGCTCCATATTCTTGAGGAACGTATGCAACTGAATAATCAACTTTCTGAGCTGCTCCGGGTGATATCCCTGTAAAGCACACTATTATAATTAGAAATGATTGTAGTGAGATTTTCATTTTAACAAATTTTTCTTATTCACAAAGGTATTTGTTGCTGGTGATATAAGGTTTGTGTATTGGTCATCAATAAGTTGACGATTGTGTCACTTTTTTGCTGACACTTTCGGCAAGGTCAGCGAAAAAGTTATGCCGCAATACAATGCATATGCGAAACAAAAGGTCTGTGTCGATGTTGTCTTTCTTGAAAATAGTGTAGACGTGTTGACGTGAGCAGTATATGTTTCGAGCCAACCAAGTTGGTGTGCGCTGTTGCCGACGCATTTCGTTGAGAATTAGTTCACCTATATGCATAATAAAGGATGAAGCCTATTATGCTTGTCTCGGAGCATATAAATAAAAATGAGAGGCGTGAGACGATAGCAGTATTTCTAACAGAGGTATCGCCAAACACCTTACAGATAAAATAACAGCCTACACCCACGCCCTATCGAATATCTGCATTCCTGTAAGGAATTGATACACGACAACATAGGCGTTATTGCTTCACCTTTATCTGTACATAAAAATTTGGCGATTTTCTGTTAAAAGGTAAGAGCTAAACGCTTCTATATGTAATTATTCGGAGTAGATGCTATTCCCACTCCTTATGCAAATATATACCTTTTTTGTCTGATAGTCAAATATAATTCGTGGTTTGATACCAATTATTAGTCATTTTGTTTAATAGACTCTATAAATGGTGTTATAAGGCTAAGTGGCTTTTGTGGGTGCGATTTTGTGATGTTGGAAAGAATTGCTATTTTTGTAAATTCCATACCTGGGTGTTGGAAGTTACAAACAATAGCAAATACATTATGGCAGAAACAGAACAGACTCCGATAAAGCGCACGGTGCTCGATTATAACGATATCGCCGGAATGGTCCCGGCTCTGAAGGGTAAGGAAAAACTGGTTAACCGATTGCTCAAGATGCTTTCGGTGGACAAGGTTAACTGGCTTCACGACCATAACTGCGACACTCCCGGGGCACTGTTTGTGCGCGGAGTGCTCAACGACCTTAACATAAAGGTGCGCATCGACAACGAGCACATTCTCGACGAGATGGGCAATGTGCCGTTCATCACCGTGTCGAACCATCCGTTCGGCGCGCTCGACGGCGTTACTCTCATAAGCATCATGGCATCGAAATATCCTAACTATAAGGTGATGGTCAACATGGTGCTCAACTATATCTCGGCCATGCGCCCCAACTTTATTGCCGTCGACCCCTTGGTGAGCAACGACCCGGCCAAGCGGGCTGTGACCATGCGAGGCATACGAGAGGCTATGATGCATGTGAAGCGCGGCAATCCGCTGGGATTCTTCCCTGCTGGCGCTGTGGCCAAGCTGCGCTGGAACTTGAGGGTGGTTGACCGCGAATGGCAGCCGTCGATAATCCGCCTCATTCAGCAGCTCAAGGTGCCGGTGGTGCCAATCTATTTCCATGGCCACAACAGCCTCTGGTTCAGCTTCCTGGGTATGATAAGCTGGAAAATACGCACATTGGCGCTGCCAAGCGAGGTGTTCCGCAAGCGTAACACTACGCTTCACGTGTCGGTTGGCGAGCCTATAACTCCTGAACAGATAGCTGCAATAAGCGATACTGAAGAATTAGGCAAATACTTGAAACATAAAACATACGAAATGAGGGATTGGAAATGAACGAAGGAATATCGCAAGAAGTACAGCAGATAAAGCAGCGGTTCTCGATAATCGGGTCGGCGCCGGCACTCATCTACGCCATCAATCGGGCGCGGGTGGTAGCTCCGTTCGACCAGTCGGTGCTCATCACAGGCGAGAGTGGTGTGGGCAAGGAATCGTTCCCAAAGATTATCCACAACTACAGTCCGCGCAAGCACAATAAATATATAGCCGTCAACTGCGGCGCCATTCCGGAGGGCACAATCGACTCGGAGCTGTTCGGGCACGAGAAAGGCTCGTTCACCGGCGCCATCTCTTCTCGAAAGGGTTATTTTGAGGAGGCCAATGGTGGCACCATTTTCCTCGACGAGGTGGCAGAGTTGCCGCTTACCACCCAGGCACGCCTGCTGCGTGTGCTCGAGAACGGCGAATTCATCAAGGTGGGCTCGTCGGAGGTGCAGAAAACCAATATCCGCATTGTGGCTGCCACCAATGTGAACATGATTAAGGCCATCAGCGAGAAGAAGTTCCGCGAGGACCTTTATTACCGCTTGTCGACCGTAACCATCGAGGTGCCCGCCCTGCGCGACCGCGGAAACGATGTGCTGTTGCTGGCACGCAAGTTTGCCGGCGACTTCAGCGAGCGCTACCGCACTCCACCCATCGAGTTCAGCGATTCGGCACGTCAGGCATTGCTGTCGTACCGATGGCCGGGCAATGTGCGCCAGCTGAAGAATGTGATTGAGCAGGTGGCGCTGTTCCATGCCGGCGAGAGCGTGGATGCTGCAATAGTGAACGAGCATTTGCCGCGCTATGCAGCCGGACAGATGACAGTGGCCGGCACTCCGGCATACAACTACCAGGCCGAGCGCGAAATACTCTTCAAGATGCTCTTCAAGATGCAGCACGAGCTCGATGAACTTCGCAGCACAGTTGAAGAGATGCCTAAGCCCTCGAAAAAGGATTATCAGCCAAAGTTTGAGCACAATTTTGAAGACGTGAATATCGACGATGAGGTAGCCGCCGAGCGTCGCCTGGTGAAGTTTGACGAATACAAGCCCGTGGAGCCCGAGCCCACGCCGGTGCATGTGCGCCCCGAGCCTGAGGAGGTGTGTCACGAGCCTGAGCAGTCGACAATGACTCTCGAGGAGACCGAGCGCGAAACCATACGCCGCTCGCTGGCGCGAAACGGCGGAAAACGGAAGAAAACTGCCGACGAACTTCACATATCGGAGCGCACGCTATATCGCAAAATCAAAGAATACGGATTGGAATGAATCACAAAAGCCGATACATGGTACATATAGCCACCACCTTGCTTTGCTCGGTGGCGTTGATGCTATGCTCGGGATGCCGTATAAGCTACAAATTCAATGGCTCGGCACTCGACTACAATCTTTACAAGAACATCTCGATATCCGATTTCCCGATTCGGGCCGCGTTGGTGTATCCGCCGCTGCAGCAGACCTTCGAAAACAAGCTGCACGACATGATAACCCGCCAGACGCGTCTTCGCATAGTCGACAACACCAACTCCGACCTACGCATTGAGGGCGAAATCACCGGTTATGCGCTGTCGCCACAGGCGGTTACTGAAGATGCCTATGCATCGCAAACACGCCTCACCATTACGGTGCGCGTGAAGTATATCAACAATAAGGAGGAGGGGCAGGACCTCGACCAATCGTTCTCGTCATATAAGGATTTCTCCAGTTCGGAATTGCTCACCGATGTGCAAGATGAACTCTGCAACCAGATTTGCGACGAACTATGCGACCTGATTTTCAATGCCACCCTCGGCAACTGGTAACCATAAATCATAATTATGACCGACCTTGAACTGCTGAACCATTATATTGACAACCCCGATGAAACGCCTTCGCCGGAATGGGTGGAGCGTATGGGCTGTGATTATCCATATCTGGTGACACCCAAGTTGCTGCTGCTCAAGCGCGGTAAGCATTTGCTGAGCACAGAACAATTCGATGCCATGCTCGGGCAGGTGGCGCTGATGTACAGCGACCGCACCGCTCTTGCCGAGCAGCTTGGCGTTGACGCCTCGCGTTTTGCCAACTTTTACCCGGAGCCTAATAGCGAGGCAGCTGCCGACACTAATTCGGCAATCGACAAGTTCCTCGACCGCTATTGCGAATCCGATTCGCGTGAAGTGGCGGCGCTGGAAAACATGATTTTCAACCCCACACCCGAGTATGCACTTACTCTCGACGATGCCGATGCCGTGCCGTCGCAGCATAGCCGTCCCATGTCGGAGCAGGACAGGCTTATCGACTCGTTTCTGTCGAACTCGCCTGAATTGGGCATCGACCGCACAGCAGAGCCCGAACCACCGGCAATTCCTGCCGATGTTGAGCCAATAGCTCCGGCCGAGGAACGGCTCGACGACAGTACTTTGTTCAGCGAAAGCCTTGCCAATGTGTATATCAAGCAGAAAAAGTATGCTAAGGCTTACGATATTCTGCAGGCTGTACGCTCATCAGGCGCGTCGGCCGATGTGCATATTGCCGACCGTCTGCGCTTTCTGCGCAAACTCATAGCCCTTCAGGGCGGAAAATAATTCTTTCGGAGAATCTCTGGTTACCGATAGGAGTTGTGCGAGGTGGTTTCCGATGCCGGCTTGCGCACTTTTTGGCGGTGTGGGTCGGTAGAATGTCCGATAACCACATCGAGCAGAATCTTGCGTGAGCGTGGAATGTCAAGAGCCTTGCGCAATTTCTTTTCGTTGAACGAGCCAATGATGCAGCTGCCGAGTCCTTCGGCAGTGGCGGCCAGCACCAGATGTGCAGCCAGAATGCCGCAATCGATGTGCGGAAAATGTTTGCCGTACATCACCGAGCCAAGCGCCGACAGGAAGTTGGGGCGTTCTTCGGTGATTATGAGGTGCACAGGCACGTCGGTGGCGAATTTGTTGAGTCCGAGCGAAGTGATGGCTTCGCTCACCTGGCGGCAGCATTCCGGATTGTCGACAACGGTGATGTGCCATGGTTGTGCGTTGCAGGCCGATGGGGCGAGCAATGCCGTTTCAACGATGCGGCTAATCATTTCTGGCTCCACTGCAATAGTGGGGTCGTAGCGTCTGTCGCTCTGGCGCTTTTCTACGAGTTCTCGGAAGTTCATTTCACAGTATAATTATTTGAACTGCATCATGCGGCTGAGATATTTGCCGATGATGTCGAATTCGATGTTAACCACCGTTCCGACGACAATCCGGCTGAAGTTGGTGTTGTCGTGGGTGTAAGGGATTATAGCCACGCGGAACGAGTTGGGCTCGGAGTTGCACACGGTGAGGCTTACGCCGTTCACGGTAACCGAACCTTTTTCGACTGTAACGTAGCCCTTAGCCGCCATTTCGCGGTTGAAGGTGTATTCAAACTTGTAGTACCAGCTGCCGTCGGCTTCGATTAGTTCGGTGCATCGTGCTGTCTGGTCGACGTGTCCTTGCACGATGTGACCGTCGAGGCGGCCGTTCATCAGCATGCTTCGTTCGAGGTTAACCTTGTCGCCCACTTTCAGCAGGCCCAGGTTGCTTCGGTCGAGGGTTTCCTTGATGGCGGTAACGGTGTAGGTTCCGTCGCCTGGCAGGTCAACCACGGTGAGGCATACGCCATTGTGAGCCACCGACTGGTCGATTTTCAGCTCGTCGGCAAACGAGCATCGCAGTGTGATGTGCAGATTGCCTTCGTCGTTTCGCAATGCCACCACTGTGGCAGCTTCTTCTACTATTCCTGAAAACATTGTTTTGTATCGTTGTAATTGTTATTATTAAATGTTGAACACTGAGCGAGCGTTGTGGTCGGTGATGGCATCGAGTTCCACTATGGGCATGTCGAGAATATCAGCCACTTTGGCTTCAACATATTTCACGTAGCTGCTTTCGTTGCGTTTGCCGCGGAAAGGCACCGGTGCCAGATATGGGCAGTCGGTTTCGAGCAGCAGCCGTTCTGGCCCTATTGCCTTAACCGTTTCGTCGAGGTGGCTGTTCTTAAATGTTACGATTCCGTTGATTCCGAAATGCACGTCGGCAATGCGTAGCAACTGCTTCACCTCGGCCGGGGTGCCGGTGAAGCTGTGGAACACCATCGGCGGTCGGTCGGAGGGCTCCATACGCTTTATCAGGTCGATAATTTCGGTGAGCGCTTCGCGGCAGTGGATAATTACGGGAAGGTTGAACATGAGCGCGAAGAACAGCTGCTTGATGAACACGTAGCATTGAGCTTCGATGTATTCTCGGCTCCAGTAGAGATCGAGGCCCACTTCGCCTACAGCCACATAGTTCTTGGTTCCGAGTTCCACTTCAATCTGGTCAAGGTATTCGTCGTTGAAGTTGGTAACCGAAGTAGGGTGGAGCCCCATTGCCATCGAGGTGAAATCGGGATAGTCGATGTGCATTGAGTGCATTCGGGCAAAGGTGTCGAAATCCACGTTAGGCAGCACCAGATGCCCTACACCGGCCTCGATGGCGCGCTTTACGGCTTCGTCGCGGTCAGAGTCGAATTCCTCGAGATACAGATGGCTATGAGTATCGATCATAATGGCTATGATGTGGGTTAACGGTTCCGTTTGATGAGCATGTTCACCAGTTCGATGAACTTTTTCCTGTCGGCGCGGTCGAATGCTATTTTGTCGAGCGAGCGGATGGCGAGGTTGCTGTAGCGCTCGATTTCGGCGCGGCAGAGAGCCGGTATTCCGAGCTCGTTGTAAAGGTGGGTCACACCTTCAATCTTTTCGGCGTTGCGCTCCGGACTGTCGATTGCGAGCAAGCGGTTGAGCTCGGACTTTTGTGCATCGTTGGCTGCATTGTATGCGCTGATAAGCATGAAAGTGCGCTTGGCGTTGAGTATGTCGCCACCGATGGCTTTACCGAAGGTTGCCGGGACACCATATACGTCGAGATAGTCGTCCTGCAACTGGAAAGCGAGGCCCAGATTCAGTGCAAAGTCGTATATGCTGTTTTGGTCGGCCACCCGTGCGCCGGCCACAATTGCCCCCATCTTGCAAGCGCATCCAAAGAGAACAGAGGTCTTTAGGCGAATCATGTCGATGTACTCTTCGACGCCGACGTCGGTGCGGGTTTCAAAATCCATGTCGTATTGCTGCCCTTCGTACACTTCGATTGCGGTGCGGTTAAACAGTTCGAGAAGCCTACGCGATTTGGCGCCGTGCTTTTTCTCGACAATCATCTGTCCGGCAAGAGTGAGCATGGTGTCGCCGCTGAGGATAGCGGTGTTGGCATCCCATTTTCTGTGAACGGTGGGCATTCCGCGGCGCATGTCGGCATTGTCCATCACATCGTCGTGGAGCAGTGTGAAATTATGGAAGTATTCGAGCCCGACGGCTTGGTTCAGACACATTGAGTAGTGGCAACCGAAAGCTTCGCAGCTCATCATCATCAAGGTTGGGCGCAGACGTTTTCCCCCGAGCTTCATAGTGTAGTTAATAGGCTCGTACAGATGTTTTGGAGCCTTGTCGATGCACGTCGAGGCGATGGCCTCGTTGGCAATTTCCATGTAGCGTTCAATGGTTTCCATATTCTCGTTGTTTCGTTGACGTTTAAAACAAAGCTTTAGCCAATGAATCGTTGTGCTGCCGTATGTAGTTTTCGAAGCTTACCCGGAATACCTCGGTGGCTGCGGTGTCGCCCATCTCCACAAAACGGCTTTGTTCGGCCTTGGCATCGAGCAGATAGCCTTGCAAAGTGAGTTCATTGGCGTTGGCGTGGTCGATGACGGCCTTTGCGGCTATTTCGGCTCGAATTCGTGCCTCGTCGAGGTGCGGCGATTCATCGGGCTTGGTGCTGCAGCTTCCCATCAGGGCAAGCAAAGCGGCGGTAAGCAAAAGGTGGCTATTCATCATAATGGCAAAGTTAACGTTTGGTGATGTAAATTCAAAATCGTGTTGGCAGTAAGTGCATCTACGACAACATTCCCGCTGCGGCTTCGTGTGCCGTAACGGGAATGGGGCTGAACGGGCGTTGTGCAATAAATTATTTGCACGATGCCAGATAGGCTTCAACGTTGGAGCGGATGCGTTCATTGATGTCGACGGCATCCACCTTGGCGAACTTTTCACCCACTATGTGCTCGTAGAGTTCAATGTAGCGGTCGCTCACGCTGGTGCAGTATTCGTCGGTCATTTCGGGCACTTTTTGTCCGGCTTTTCCCATAAAACCGTTTTCGATGAGCCATTGGCGCACGAATTCCTTTGAGAGCTGACGCTGAGGCTCGCCGGCTTCGAATCGCTCGGCATAACCGTCGGCATAGAAGTAGCGTGAGGAGTCGGGGGTGTGGATTTCGTCGATGAGAATCACCTTGCCGTCGCGTTTGCCGAACTCATATTTGGTATCGACGAGAATCAGGCCCTTTGAAGCGGCTATTTCGGAGCCTCGTGCAAAGAGTGCACGGGTGTAGCGCTCCATTGTCTCGTAGTCCTCTTTCGATACTATTCCTTGGGCGATGATTTCCTCTTTCGAAATGTTTTCGTCGTGACCGGCCTCGGCCTTGGTGGTCGGGGTGATGATAGGCTCGGGAAAACGTTCGTTTTCGCGCATTCCGTCGGGAAGCTTCACTCCGCACAGTTCGCGGCATCCGGCGGCATATTCGCGCCATGCGCTGCCGGTGAGGTATCCGCGGATAATCATTTCAACTCGGAAGCCTTCGCACTTCAGGCCCACAGTGACCATTGGGTCGGGAGTGGCGAGTTTCCAGTTGGGGACGATGTCGGCGGTAGCGTCGAGAAACTTGGCGGCAATCTGGTTGAGCACCTGGCCCTTGAACGGGATGCCTTTGGGCAGAATCACGTCGAAAGCCGAGATGCGGTCGGTTGCCACCATCACCAGGATATCGTCGTTGATGTCGTAGACGTCGCGCACCTTGCCGTGATACACGCTTTTCTGTCCTTCGAAATTGAAATCGGTATTAACTAACGTATTAGCCATAGCAGTTATGTATATGAATTGTTGTTATGATTCGCTGTCGGGGTTGTCGTTGCCTTGCGGCTCGGCGGTATGCTTGGCGGTGCGCTGCTGCTCGTCGTAGCGCTCGTAGGCTTCGACAATGCGCTGCACCAGCTGATGTCTTACAATATCCTTCTTGGTGAATTCCACCCGGCCCACACCTTTCACATCGCTGAGAATGTGGAGCGCCTGCACCAGACCCGACTGGGTGCTGCGCGGCAGGTCGATTTGGGTCATGTCGCCGGTGATAATCATCTTCGACCCCATTCCCAGACGGGTGAGGAACATCTTGATCTGGTGGGTGGTGGTGTTCTGCGCCTCGTCGAGTATTATTACGGCGTCGTTGAGAGTGCGGCCGCGCATGAATGCCAGCGGAGCTATCTGAATTACGTTGGTGTCCATGTAGTCCTTAAGCTTCATTGCCGGAATCATGTCCTGAAGAGCATCGTATAGCGGTTGCAGATACGGGTCGATTTTGTCCTTCATGTCGCCGGGGAGGAAGCCGAGCTTTTCGCCGGCTTCAACGGCCGGACGCGACAGGATGATTTTCTTCACCTCGCGGTTCTTCAGGGCGCGCACGGCAAGAGCAATGGCAATGTAGGTCTTGCCGGTGCCGGCGGGTCCGAGGGCAAAAGTGAGGTCGTTGTCGCTGTAGGCTTTTACCAGTTTTTGCTGGTTGGGTGTGCGTGCCTGGATTGGTTTGCCATTGATGCCGTATATTATGGCTTCGTCGATGCCGATATCTTTTGGCACGGCGCCGCGGATGGTGTCGATAATCACCTCGCTTGTGAGCTTGTTGTATTTGCAGCAGTAATCCTCGAGTTTCTTCACCTTGTCCTCGAATTCCTGTGTCTCGAGTTCGTCGCCTATGACCTTAATTACAGTGCCACGTGCAGCCACACGCAACTTGGGAAACAGGTTGCGTATGAGCTGTATGTTGCAATTGTTGACACCATAGAAAATTATGGGGTCGATGCTGTCGATAATTATCGTACGTTCAATCATAGAGCCGGAGCTTGATTTTTCAGTGCAAAATTACAAATTCTTGGCGAGAATAGCATCTAATAGCCAATGCAAAAATGCGTCAGTAAGTAACTTTCAGCCACGGGGCGTTGGCCTCGACCCACGATTTGAGCTTGATTGGAATATCGGTGCACATGAAATCGCATCCCAGATAGGCGCCGAGCATAAAGTCGGTGGTCGATTGCCCGGGCCAGAGGCTCACGGTAAGGCCTTCCTTGTGGGCGAGGGCCACAGCTTCGCGGCTGGTGCCGTTCATGGTGGCGCCGATGCGCTTAATGCCCAGAGCCTTGCACAGCGCGATGGTTTCGGCGCAGCACGGCTTGCCGGTAATCATCAGCAAGTCGGCATCAGGGTGGCGTGCCTGCATGCATCGCAGCGAGCGATAGTCGCCCGAGGTGAACACAAATTCGGCGTCGGCAGGGCGCAAGGCCATCACGGCATTATAGAGGGCGTCGACATATTCGGGCAGCCGCTCTTCGGGGTACAGTTCCACCGGTGAGGTCTTCATCTCGAACTCCACGTAAAGGCCTTTCTTGTCCTTGAGCCACGCCATTAGCTCGTCGATAAACATCAGTTTGTTGCCCTGTTTGGTGCGCAGCTGTTCAATCTGCTTGCGGGTTAGCTTCTCTACGGCACCGGTGCCGTTGGTGGTGCGTTCAAGGTTGCTGTCGTGGGTTACTACCAGATGACCGTCGGCAGTCATGCGCAGGTCGGTTTCGTATCCGGTGTATCCGGCATCGTGGCTGGCCTGGAAGGCCGATAGGGTGTTCTCGTCATGTTCCATGCGTCCGCCACGGTGCGAGAAAGCGCGGATTTGCTGAGTCTGAGCCATGGCAGTAATGGCTGAGGTGGCCAGGATGGCAATGGCAAATAGTTTTCTTGAAATCATGTCAGGTATCGTTTTAGTTGTTATAAATTAAAGAGTGTGGCTCCGTAGCGAGCAGATGATTGCGGAGCATCTCGTCCTTCGGCAGGCCGATGGGTATGGTGGTTGCGGTTGGCATCCCAAAGTTAGTGATTCCTGCAATAAAACCAAAGCGAAAACCGCCACGTTCTCCGGCCTCACCTCCAAATAATGTTTAATAAGCAG
>JBJEKE010000169.1:0-13915 GCA_051878475.1 Muribaculaceae bacterium
ATTATCAACATAACCACTCAAAACAACAATAATTACTTGGTATGACACAAATCAAATGCATCGGCATACTCACCTCGGGAGGCGACGCCCCGGGAATGAACGCTGCAATCCGCGCCGTAACCCGCTCTGCTATCTACAGCGGAATATCCGTTAAAGGCATCTATCGCGGCTATCGCGGTCTGATAACCGACGAAATAGTGGAATTCAAGACTCAGAACGTGTCGAACATCATACAGATGGGCGGTACCATTCTCAAGACTGCTCGCTGCAAGGAGTTCCAGACTCCCGAAGGTCGACAGTTGGCCTACGACGTGATTAAGCACGAAGGCATCGATGCTCTCGTGGTTATCGGTGGCGACGGTTCGCTCACCGGTGCCCGCATTTTTGCCACTGAATTCAATTTCCCTATTGTCGGCCTGCCCGGAACCATCGACAACGACCTGTTCGGTACCGATACAACCATTGGTTACGACACTGCTCTTAACACCATCATGGAGTGCGTCGACAAAATCCGCGATACTGCAACATCCCACGAACGCCTGTTCTTCATCGAGGTAATGGGCCGTGATGCCGGATTCCTTGCCCTAAATGGTGCAATTGCCACCGGTGCCGAGGCTGCAATTATACCGGAAATATCTACCGAGGTCGACCAGCTTGCCGAACTCATCCAGAACGGTTTCCGAAAGAGCAAGAACTCGTCGATTGTGCTTGTGGCCGAAAGCCCGATTACCGGTGGTGCCATGGCTCTGGCCGAACGGGTGAAGAAGGAGTATCCGGGCTACGATGTGCGTGTTACCATTCTCGGACACTTGCAGCGTGGTGGCTCGCCTACTGCTCACGACCGCATCCTGGCTTCGCGTATGGGTGCTGCTGCCGTCGATGCCCTGCTCGAAGACCAACGCAATGTGATGATTGGTATCCGCAACGACGAAATCGTGTATGTCCCGTTCTCAAAGGCTATCAAGAACGACAAGCCTATTAACCGCGAACTGCTCAACACTCTGCGTCGCTTGTCAATATAACAGCGCGCGTTATCACTAAAACAATCGAGGTCGGCTATCCATAGCGATAACCGACCTCGATTGCCATTTCCGGTGCCTAATCACATCAGCTCAATGCCGTGGCGGTGGCATTCTTCAACCTGCTCTTCTGGCCAGATGCTTGCCTGCACCTCGCCGATGTGGGCTTTCTGGAGCAGGAACATACACAGACGGCTCTGTCCGATACCGCCACCTATAGAGTAGGGATACTCCCCGGCAAGAAGTGCCTGGTGGAAACGTAGGTTAGCGCGCTCCTCGCAATGGCGCACACTGAGCTGCTTCAGCAGCGACTCCTCGCTTACGCGGATACCCATCGACGAGAGCTCAAACGGTATTTCAAGTATTCGGTTCCACAGCAGCAGGTCGCCGTTCAAGCCAATGTAGCCATCGCTGTTGGGTGTAATCCAGTCGTCGTAGTCGGGTGCACGGCCGTCATGCGGCTCGCCGTCGCTCAACGGATTGCCTATGCCGATTACAAACACCGCTCCATAGCGTCGGCACGCCTCTGCCTCGCGCTCCTTGGGGCTTAGACCTGGATACATCTGCAGCAGCTGCTCCGAGTGGATGAATTCCACCTTTTCGGGCAGGGTGGGGGTGATGTGCGGGAAATTCTCGTAAATCATCCATTCGGTTTCGCGCACGGCGCGGTATATTTTCTCAACGGTAGCTTTCAGATAGTCGAGTGTGCGGTCCGATTTGTTGATGCTCTGCTCCCAGTCCCATTGGTCGACGTATAGTGAGTGCAGGTTGTCGAGTTCCTCAAAAGTGCGGATGGCATTCATATCGGTGTATAGGCCATATCCGGGGGCAATGTCGTATGCACCCAGCTTGGCGCGTTTCCACTTTGCCAACGAGTGCACCACCTCGGCCGAGCGGTCGTCCATCGCTTTGATGGTGAACGACACGGCGCGTTCCACTCCATTGAGGTCGTCGTTAAGGCCGGTGCCGGTGAGCACAAACAGCGGAGCCGTCACACGGCGCAGATTCAGCGCACGCGCAAGCTTCTGCTGGAAGGTGTCCTTGATGTTCTTGATTGCCACCTCAGTGGTTTCGGGCAGCAGCTTTCGGGTGTACTTCTTAGGAATTATAAGAGCCATATGGATTTTGTTAATGTAATGATATGTGTGCAAATTAACGCATAAATTTTCAATTTGTCAAAAATCTAATTCATTTTGCGTGAAAATGGCGCCAAATGGTGTACATATTGATATAAATTCTTATTTCAGCAGCAGCGATGCATCGCCATAGCTGAGGAAGCGGAAATCGTGCGCCAGGGCATAGTCATACATCGGTAGCCAGTTGCCATCGACGAATGCCGATACCAGTAGCAGCAACGTTGACTGCGGCTGGTGAAAGTTGGTAATCATGCCGCTGACAATGCGGTAGCTGAATCCCGGTGCAATCATAATCTGTGTGTCGCCGATATATTTGTCGAGGCCATGGCGGTCGAGGTAGGCAACTATCTCGGCGAGTGCGTCCTTCACCGGCATTGCGCCGTCGTATTCATATGGCATCCACTGCCCCACAGTGAGTTCGTCGGCCGAGGCGTTAGGATTCCGGTGGAGCAGCACACCTATATAATAAAGGCTCTCGAGGGTGCGCACCGAAGTGGTTCCCACTGCAATGACGCGTCGGTCGAGGCTGATGAGGTCGACGAGCAGGCTGCGAGTTACCGAAATGAACTCGGTGTGCATGGCATGGTCGCCGATGGTTTCGCTCTTCACCGGCTGGAATGTGCCTGCCCCCACGTGTAGGGTGAGCTCGCGGCGAAGGATGCCGCGGGCATCGATGCCGGCCAGCACATTGTCGGTAAAGTGGAGTCCGGCGGTAGGAGCCGCCACACTCCCCTCGATGTGCGAATACACCGTCTGGTAGTCGGTGCTGTCGCTCTCCTCGGTGCCACGGTTAAGGTATGGAGGAATGGGAATCTCGCCTATGGCATCGAGAATCGATGCAAAGGTAATGTCGGGCCGGTTCCATGAGAACTCAATGTCGAAGGCATTGCCCATACGGCCCACCCGGCGTGCTGTGAGCACCAGCGGCGCCCCTTCAACGTCGACCGTCAGCGCCAGCGATTCCTCCTTCCATCGCTTTGCGTTACCCACAAAGCATTGCCAGCGGCATTTGTCGGTGGCTTGGAATGCGATGGCATAGTCGCGCGGAGCAATAGGCTCGAGACAGAAAATCTCGATTATGGCACCCATATTGGGCTTGCGGAAACGCAGGCGGGCATTGATAACGCGGGTGTTGTTATACACCAGCATCGAATCGGCCGGCAGCAGCGACGGAAGGTCGCGGAAAAGCCCCTCGCCGATGGTGCCGTTGCTGTAAGTGAGCAGTTTGCACATCTCGCGCTGCGCCAGCGGATGCTTGGCGATGCGCTCGTCGGGTAGCGGATAGTTGTAATCTTCGATGCGGATATTGCGTATTTCGTTCTCTGTCATAGCCATTGTTTGTTATTGGAGTGCAAAGTTACTGCTCGGCGGCGGGAATTCCAACATCGGCGCCATATCTTTTGCTTGATTGTTCCATAATTGACATGATGCAACAAATCGGCAAAAATATAGCACAGTCATAAGCTGCAATGTCGGTGCGAATCACTAATTTTGCATATACAGTAACCCCAAGCACATAAATTAATGAAACACTTGACACAAATTAGAAGTATTATAGCAGCCTCGTTGATAGCAGCTGCCGCTATCAGCCCGGTTGCCAACGCATCGGGCAGCAGCGATGCCAAGATGAACAAGTTTATCGATAAACTCATGGCCAAGATGACCCTCGAGGAGAAAATCGGCCAGCTCAATCTGGGCGCCGGCGGAAATCCGATGGTCATCAACAGCTCGATGGGGCTGGAGGAAGCAGTGGCATCGGGATTTGTCAGTGCATGCGGCGGTGCCGATATGAATCTGCAGCGAATAGCTGTTGAAAAGTCGCGTCTGGGCATCCCGCTGCTCTTCGGTCTCGACGTAATTCATGGCTATGCCACCACATTTCCTATTCCGCTGGCTCAGGCATCGAGTTGGAACCTCGACCTTATTGAGCGAGGCGCACAGATAGCGGCCGTCGAAGCCACAGCAGCCGGCATAAGCTGGACGTGGTCGCCGATGGTCGATATTGCCCGCGATCCACGTTGGGGCCGCGTGGCTGAGGGCGCAGGCGAGGACCCCTATCTGGGCAGCCGCATAGCCGAGGCGATGGTTCGCGGATATCAAGGCAACAACCTTGCCAACGACACCACCCTGATGGCGTGCTTCAAGCACTTTGCCCTTTATGGCGCTGCCGAGGGCGGGCGCGACTACAACACCGTCGACATGAGCCGATGGTATATGTATAACTTCTATCTGCCGCCCTACAAGGCTGCCGTTGAGGCTGGGTGCGCCACCGGCATGTCGTCGTTCAATGTGGTTGATGGCATTCCGGCATCGGCCAACCGTTGGCTTCTCACCGACTTACTCCGTGGCCAGTGGAGTTTCGACGGGTTCATCGTGTCGGATGCCAATGCCGTGTTCGAAATCACCAACCATCGCACCGGCGACCCGGCAGAAGCCACTCGTGCAGCCCTCACTGCCGGTCTCGACATGGACATGGGCTCCCGTTATTTCCTGCTACAGATTGTGCCGTCGCTCAATGCAGGAAAACTCACCATGGCCGACATTGATACAGCCGTGCGCCGAATTCTTGTGGCAAAATACCGTCTGGGTCTGTTCGACGACCCTTACCGATACCTCAAACAGCAGAACGACCCGAAGCGAAAAGCCTCGATACTAAGCGACGAGCATGTGGCATTTGCCCGAAAACTTGCAGGCGAGAGCATTGTGCTGCTGAAAAACGACGGCAACCTGCTTCCTCTCCGCCAGGGACTCAAGCATGTGGCTGTAGTGGGTCCGCTTGGCAAAGAAGCCAGCCAGCTGTTCGGCTGCTGGAGCGCACGCCCCGACGGCAGTAAGTCGCACACCATTGTCGAGGCATTGCAAGCTGCGCTTGGAGACGGCTGCAAGGTAACTTATGCCGAGGGTTGTAAAGTCACCGAAGGCTACGGCGATTACTACACGAAAAGCGGAGCCGAGGAATCGGCCGAAATGATATCGGCAGCTGTTGCCGAGGCAGAGCAGTCTGACGTGGTGATAGCCTGCGTGGGCGAACCCGGCGAATGGTCGGGCGAAGTGAATTCGCGTGTCGACATCTCCTTGCCACCGTCGCAGAAATCGCTGCTTAAGGCACTCAAGGCCACCGGGAAACCGGTGGTAGTGGTGCTGTTCAACGGCCGTCCGCTGGCACTTGCCGACGAAGATGCCAATTTCCCGGCAATTGTCGAGGCTTGGCACGGCGGCACCCAAGCTGCCGACGCCTTGGCCGACGTGCTCACCGGTGCTGTGAACCCATCGGCAAAGGTAACCATGAGTTTCCCGCGCTACAAGGCGCAGGTGCCTATCCACTACAATCATCTTCACACCGGCCGCCCCATCGGCGAATATGAGCCGGCCTGGTTCTGCAGCAAGTATATCGACATTGCGCTCGACGATAACTCTCCGCTGTACCCATTCGGATATGGGTTGAGCTACAACAACTACGAGTACTCCAACCTGCGTGTCGACAAGTCGACAGCCAAGGGCGATGCCGACTGCATCACTGTGAGCATCGATGTACGCAATGCAGGCACACGCATAGGCATGGAGACGGTGCAGCTCTATATCACCGACCTCATTGCCACCACTTCGCGTCCGGTGATTGAACTCAAGGGATTCCAAAAGCTCTCCTTCGAGCCGGCCGAAACCAAGACAGTTTCGTTTGTCATCACCACCGATATGCTCAAATACTACAACCATGAGCTCAGCCATGTGTGGGATGCCGGTGATTTCGATGTTTCCATTGCACCCAACTCGCGTGACCTTAAAACAGTGAGAATTCATTGGGATAAATAAAAAAGTGTAAGAAAATTTGGAATTATGATTGCAATCGTTTAGCTTTGCACAATAATTAGTTAGTATTTTGCTGAAAATGATAACGAATTTCGCACATATTCATCTACATCATCATCACAATTCGAGCTGTCGGATTGCCGGATGGGCGTAATCGTGTATGTGTTTTTTGATTTATAAACGAATTTATTAACGACGCCGGCTTTCCAAACGAAAGCCGGCATTTTTATTATAACTATTATGACAACATTACGCATTGCCGTCCAATCGAAAGGACGGCTGTACGACGAGACAATGGACCTGCTCGGCGAGGCAGGCATCAAACTGACCGCGGTGAAGCGCACCTTGCTGGTGCCTTCACGGAATTTTCCGGTGGAACTGCTGTTTCTGCGCGACGACGACATTCCCGAATCGGTGGCCAACGGCACCGCCGATATTGGCATTGTGGGTCTGAACGAGGTGCTCGAAAAGCGCGCCGTAGTGAAAATAGTGAGCCGTCTGGGTTTCAGCAAGTGCCGTCTTTCGGTGGCAGTGCCGAAGTCGTCGGGCTACGACGGTCTCGGTTGGCTCAATGGCAAGACCATCGCCACATCGTATCCGGTGATTCTCAACGATTTTCTCAAGGAGAAAGGCATCAGCGCCGCCACCCACGTGATTACCGGCTCGGTGGAGATTGCTCCTGGCATTGGGCTGGCCGATGCCATCTTCGACATTGTGTCGTCGGGCAGTACTCTGGTGAGCAACTCTCTGGAGGAGGTTGAGAAGGTGGTTGACTCCGAAGCGGTGCTCATCGGTGCCAATGCCGAACTCAGCTCTGATAAACAAGCCATCCTTGAGCAGCTTATGTTCCGCATCGAAGCTGTCAAGGCTGCCGGCGACAAAAAGTACATACTGATGAATGTGCCGAAGGCAAAACTCGATGAGGTGCTGTCGGTGCTTCCGGGCATCAAGAGCCCTACTGTTCTGCCACTTGCCGACGAAGGGTGGTGCTCGGTTCACACCGTTCTCGATGAACGCTGTTTCTGGGAAATCATTGGAAAAATCAAGGCAGCGGGAGCTGAGGGCATTCTGGTGCTCGACATAGAAAAAATGGTGTTATGATAAGCATTGTCACAAATCCTTGCCGCAGCGAATGGCCGACGCTGATGCAGCGCGCCATCACCGATATGAAGTCTGTTGATGCCGTTGTTGCCGACATCGTGGCCGAGGTGCGCCGCGACGGTGATGCTGCGCTTCGTCGCTTTGCCGAACGCTTCGACGGCTGCTGTCTCGACGATTTGCGCGTAAGCGCCGCCGAAATCGACGAGGCTGGCACCCAGGTGAGTGCCGAGTTGCGCGATGCCATAGCCATTGCTGCCGACAACATTACCCGATTCCATTCGGCCCAGCAAATGAAACCACTCACGGTTGAAGTTATGCCCGGTGTGGTGTGTAGTCAGCGTGCAGTGGCAATTGACCGGGTTGGGCTGTATATTCCCGGTGGCAATTCGCCTCTCTTCTCCACTGTGCTTATGCTCGCCATTCCGGCACGCATTGCCGGATGCCGCCGCATAGTGCTTTGCACACCTGCCGACAGACGTGGCTGCATTAATCCGGCCATACTGTATGCTGCCAAGGTAGCCGGTGTGACCGAAATATACAAGTCGGGCGGGGCACAGGCCATTGCCGCCATGGCTTACGGCACCGAAACGGTGCCTTGTGTCGATAAAATCTTCGGGCCGGGCAACCGTTTCGTAATGGAGGCAAAGAAACTGGTGAGCAGCGACCACACTGCCATCGATATGCCTGCAGGACCGTCGGAGGTGATGATTGTGGCCGACGACAGCGCCGATATCGATTTTATTGCCACCGATTTCCTTTCGCAGGCCGAGCATGGTCCCGACAGCCAGTCGATGCTGCTCACCACGTCGCCACAACTGGCTGCCAAGTTGCCCGATGCAATTGAGCGCTATCTGCAACAGTTGCCTCGCCGTGAGATGATGGAACGTTCGCTGAGCCATAGCCGGGTGATTGTGTTCGACAACATTAATGCCCTCTGGGATTTTGCCAATGAATACGCTCCGGAGCATCTGATAATCAATTGCGCCGAAGCCGAGGCAATGGCCTCGCGGGTGCGCAATGCCGGTTCGGTGTTCATCGGGCCATATTCGCCGGAAAGTGCCGGCGATTATGCCTCAGGCACCAACCACACCCTTCCCACCAGCGCATTTGCCCACAGCTACAGTGGCGTGAACCTCGACAGTTTCATCAAGAAAATCACTTTCCAGCATCTGACAGCCGATGGACTCCGTAGCCTGGGCCGCACCGTGCAGGTGATGGCCGAAAACGAGAGCCTGATGGCGCACAGGCTGGCTGTAACAGTGAGAATGGAAAAGACATCGAACAATTCAACCAATCAGTCATGAACCAGGAAATAGAACGCCTTTTGCGCGACAATATACGCCGACTTGAGCCGTACAGCTGTGCCCGCGACGAATTCAAGGGCACAGCGCGAGTGATGCTCGACGCCAACGAGAATCCGTTTAACGCCCCCATCAACCGTTATCCCGACCCGCTGCAATGGCAGGTTAAAACCGAGCTTGCCAAGGTGAAAGGTATCGGTGCCGACCATATTTTCCTCGGTGTGGGCTCCGATGAATGTATCGACATCTGCTATCGGGTGTTCTGCGAACCGCGCATCGATAACGTGGTGGCCATGGCACCGTCATATGGAATGTATGAGGTGTGTGCCGATATCAACGATGTGAGTTACCGCAAGGTGCCGTTGAATGCCGACTTCAGCCTTGACACCGACGCTATGCTTGCTGCTGCCGACGCCAACACCAAAGTGATGTGGATATGCTCGCCCAACAATCCTACCGGCAACTCCTTCCCGTTCTCTGACATAGAGCGGCTATACAACGGCTTCACGGGGATAATCGTTGTCGACGAGGCTTACATCGATTTCTCCTGCCGTCAGTCGGTAAAGGCGCATATCGACGAGATGCCACGTCTGGTGGTGATGCAGACATTCTCGAAGGCGTGGGGTAATGCCGGTGCCCGCATGGGCATTGCCTTTGCTCACCCCGACATCATTAGCGTGTTCAACAAAGTGAAGTATCCCTACAACATCAGCACCCTTGCCCAGAGTCATATGCTCGGCATGCTGGCAAAAGCCGATACAGTGAAGCAATGGGTGGCAACCATCCTCGACAACCGTACCTCGCTGTTGCGTCAGCTTGCCTCGGTGCGCTGCATAACCCACATTTATCCCACCGATGCCAACTTTATCCTTGTAGCCACTATTGATGCCGACGATATTTATCGCTATCTTTGTTCCGACGGCATTATTGTGCGTAACCGCAACCGTGTAAGGCTCTGCGAGGGGTGTCTGCGAATCACCGTGGGCACTGCCGATGAAAACGCCGAACTTATTGCCGCACTACATCGTTATGACAACCAAGACAAGCAATAACAGCAAACGCAGCGTGCTATTTGTCGACCGCGACGGTACGCTGGTGGTGGAGCCGCCAATCGACTATCAGCTCGACAGCCTCGAGAAGCTGGAGTTCATTCCCGGTGTGTTCCGCAATATGCATTTCATTGCCACCACACTCGATTTCGAGATTGTGATGGTGTCGAACCAGGATGGGCTGGGGACTCCCTCATTCCCTATCGATACTTTCGAGCCTGCCCACAACAAGATTCTGCGGGCATTCGAGAACGAGGGGGTGACTTTCGACGATATCATCATCGACCGCACTTTCCCTGAGGAGAACGCGCCCACGCGGAAGCCGGGTACTGCTCTGCTCACCAAATACATGGGCGGAGACTATGATATGAACTCTTCGTTCGTAATCGGCGACCGCATGACCGATGTAATGCTTGCCCGGAATCTCGGCTGCAAGGCCATTTTTCTGACATCTGACCCCGATGCCGCCGCAAAGGTGGCTGCCGAGGGTCTGGCTGATACCTGTGTGCTGATTGCCGACAGCTGGGACCGCATCAGCGAATTCCTGCGCGGTGGCCGGCGCACTGCCCACATTGAGCGCAATACTGTCGAGACCCGCATAAGCATCGACATCGATCTCGATGGTTCCGGCCATAGCGAAATCAGCACTGGAATAGGCTTCTTCGACCATATGCTCGACCAGATTAGTCGCCACTCCGGTATTGATATGCGGATAAAGGTGGAGGGCGACCTGTATGTTGACGAGCACCACACAATCGAGGACACCGGTCTGGCTCTTGGCGAGGCATTGCTGAAAGCCCTCGGCAACAAGCGAGGCATTGAGCGCTACGGATTTATGTTGCCGATGGACGATTGCCGTTGCACTTTGGCTCTCGATTTCGGAGGCCGTCCGTGGATTCAATGGGATGCCGAATTCCGCCGCGAGAAAATCGGGGAGATGCCTACTGAAATGTTTTTCCACTTCTTCAAGAGCCTCAGCGATGCCGCACGGATGAATCTGGTGGTGATTGCCCGTGGCGACAACGAGCACCATAAGATTGAAGGCATTTTCAAGGCCTTTGCCCGTGCGCTGAAAATGGCAGTGCGCCGCGATGTGTTCCGTTTCACACTACCATCAACAAAAGAGATGCTATGACCCTTCCTGCCGATTTCATCGCTCAGATGCAACAGACTCTCGAAGCCGACGAGGCTGCACGCCTGTTTGCCGCCCTCGGCGAAGAGCCGAAAGTGTCGGTGCGCCGTAACACTTCGAAGTGTGCGCCTTTCAGCGCCGGCTCGGCCGTGGTGCCGTGGTGCAGCGACGGCAAATATCTCGCGCGCCGTGAGGCATTTACCTTCGATCCTCTGCTGCATGGAGGCTCCTACTACGTGCAGGATGCATCGTCGATGATAATTGCCACCATAGTGCGACGTCTCACCAATGGCAGTGGCCCGGTGTGCTATCTCGACCTTTGCGCAGCTCCCGGCGGCAAAAGCACCGCTGCCATCGATGCCTTGCCGCCACAGTCGCTTGTGGTGTGCAACGAGATAATGAACAACCGCGCCCAGGTGTTGCGCGAGAACATCATAAAGTGGGGTTCGCCCTATTGCGTGGTGAGCAACAACGATTCGGCAGCCATAGCCCGTATGGGCGGATTCTTCGACATTATTGCCACCGATGTGCCGTGCAGTGGCGAAGGTATGTTCCGAAAGGACGACGAGGCGGTGTCGCAATGGACTCCGGCGCTCGTTGAGCAATGTGCTGCACGTCAGCGCGAGATAGTTGACAATGCGTGGAAGGCTCTTAAGCCCGGCGGATTCCTGATTTACAGCACTTGCACCTACAACCGTGAGGAAAACGAGAAGATGATTGACTACATAGTGTCGAAACACCATGCGGAAAGCATTGATATGCACCTCGACACCGATTTCGGCATTCGTCGTGGCATCGACACTTGTCACCATTGTTACCGCTTTATGCCGCATATTACCGATGGCGAGGGCTTGTTTATTGCTGTGCTTCGTAAATTGGACGACGACCTCACTTTGCCTGCCGTGCGTGCTCACGCTTCCAAGTCACGTCGTGGCAATGAACCCGCTGTCGACCGTTCGGTTGAGCAATGGCTCGCAAAGCCTGCCGATTTCCAGTTGTACATGATTTCCGACACTGTAGTGGCAATTCCGCGCCTCTATGCCGCCGAAATTGCCGCTCTCAGTTCTACACTGCGTGTTGTTCACCGCGGCATCGCCGTTGCTACGGCAAAAGGGCGCGACTATGTGCCCACCCAGTCGTTGGCTCTGAGCACAGCGTTGTCGGCATCGGCATTTGAGCGCGCCGAGGTGCCCTACGATGCGGCCATTTCCTATCTGAGAGGCGAAAGCATTTGCGTCGATGCTCCTCGCGGCGTAGTGGCGCTCACCTATCGTGGCACAGTGATTGGTTTCGTGAAAAACCTTGGCAACCGGGCCAACAACCTCTATCCCAAGGAGTGGCGCATCAAGAGTACCCACTTGCCCGATGCCATCCCTGAAGTTGTTTAGTCGCCATTCCATTAACGGGCCAGTGAGGCGATAATACGGCTGACGGCTTCGCGATATTTGCGACGATACGAGTCGGCAAGAGCTCGGTTGCTTTCGGTGTCGTAGGCTTCGGCAAGGATATACAGTGCTATGGCGTGCTCAATGGCCTTTCGCAGAGCCTCGATGCTATGGGTGGGGCGTTGCGGCAGTTCTACCAGCAGTTTGAACACTTCATCCCGGTCGATGTCGAATTCATATCCAATTACATATCCCATCATTGCTTGTGCCAGGGTGAAGAATCCATTGACGAAGATCACATGGAGCAGTGCTTCGTTGTCGTCGTCGAAGATGTGTGGATGCTTCTGCTCGGCAGCCGATGCCAGTGCGCGCAATGCGCTTTGGGCATATACCAGTTTCAGTGTCTCGTTGATGTTGAATGCCAGTGTGTACATTTCAGTTTCGATGGTGTGTGTAGTAGTCATAACAGATTAAGATAAAAGTAAGAATTATAAGTATTGTAGCGGCGGGGGTTCGTGATGGCGTGTGGCTGCTTTGGTGCGAACTTGAGGCTGAGGCATTAGCAGTTGCGGAATCGGTGGAGTGTCTGGCTGATGTTTCCGAAACCGCTGAGGCCAAGTTCGACGAGGTGTCGAGGTGGCTGTGCTTGGTTATCTGCCTCACCCGTGCTTTTGCCGGCTGTGGAACAGAGTCGGCAGTGGTGTAGAGGTATTCGATGTCGACGATGGTGATGTCGGTGGAATCGTCAATGAGTGTTCTTGCCCTCGATTCGGCGATGGTGGCAGAAGTGGCTGTAGAATCGGAGCGAGATGATGATGTGAAGCTTTCGGCCGAATGCGTGTGGCGGGTGGTGTGGCATCCCGCCAGTGCACTAAGCGCGACGGCGAGCAGCGTGGCGGCGACTTTCTTCATTTATTATTCTCCTTGCTTGATTGTACGACAGAAAATAGCGTGATGCCCGGCTGTTTATCAGCACCTCGGTTACAGCTTCGCTTACCGAGCTTGCATGGCCCTTAAGCAATAGGTTGGCCACTTTTGCTGCAATCTCATACCACATCTGTTGCTTCAGTGTCAGGCGCCGCCCGGTGTCCTTGCTGCGTATAAGCCTCGATGAAAGGCGTGTGGCGTAGTCGAAGGTCACGTAGTAGTGGGGCCGGCAGTTGTTAATCACGTGCAGCAACAATTGCTTCTTGGTAAATGTAAGGTGCTTGTCGAACCATTCGTTGCGGGTTCGGTAGTAGTCGTTCCAAAGTGCGCGGTTGCGCAAAGTGGTGAGTTCGTGGTTATTCTTCATAATTCAGATTAAGTTATAATTGATTTTCTTTGCAAATATACAACCATAAATGGCAAAATGCAAATATTTTGTGATAAAATTACAATTTATTTTTCTTCACTGATGGTAATGTATTTCCTAAACCTTATTTATATGGAGCCTATTCTTGGCATTCGATGGGTAATAGGCATTTTCCGGGAAGCGTTGGTGATTCAATGACCCCTTGTGCGGATTTTCAAAAAAAACGTCGGCCTACGGCCGAAAATGTGAAAAATTGTGGAAAAATAAAGAATTAACAAGAATTAACAATGGGGGGGGTAATTTCTAAAATTATGTTTAACTTCGCAACGGCATAAAGTATCGCCGCGGGGCTCATTGACTCCTGACGACTGATGACACAAGTGATTATATTTAACATAAAACATTAATTCATAATTTTTTACCCATGAAGAAAGAAGTATTAATTTCTTTGTTGATGACGCAGCCGGTGGCATTTACCGCCATGGCTGATGTTGATGCCCAGACCGTTTTGATCGATGTACTTGGAGATAAGGGTAATTGGAACACTCAAGGTAACGAGCTGACCGTCGCAGATGACCATGTTACAGCTGTAGTAGGTTCCGTCTTTAAGTATAACGTAACATTGGCGCCGGGAAAGTATACGATATCGTTGCCTAATGCGCGTAATGCTAAGGTGGTGGTTGGCGGTGCA
>JBJEKE010000170.1:0-13884 GCA_051878475.1 Muribaculaceae bacterium
GCCCTATGTGTGGATAAGCAGCAACAATGGTGTTTCATCGTGGCAATTGTTCGACTTGTTGCTCAATGAGTGCCATTTGGTGGGCACTCCTGGTGTTGGATTCGGTCGATCTGGCGAAGGATGCTTCCGCTTGACGGCGTTCAATACTTACGAAAAGACCATAGAGGCAGTAAATAGACTAAAAAGAGTTTCAATATAATACAAACAAACTATGTCACAGCTTAGATTCAATGTCGTTGAAGAAGCTTTCAGCAGAAAGGCAATTGATGTGAAGTTGCCGAAGGAGCTTCCCAACGAGTATTATGCAAAGTATGTATTCAACCGTGAGAAGATGTTCAAGTATCTTCCGTCGAAGGCATACAAAGCATTGGTTTATGCAATCGATAACAAGGAGCCTATAAGCCGAGAGCTTGCCGACAGTGTAGCCGCCGGAATGAAACAGTGGGCTTTGGAAATGGGCGCACGCCACTACACTCACTGGTTCCATCCACTTACCGACGGTACAGCAGAGAAGCATGATTCATTTATAGAACACGACGGAAAAGGTGGAGTGATTGAGGAATTTACCGGAAAGTTGCTTGTACAGCAGGAGCCTGATGCTTCGAGTTTCCCTAACGGAGGTATTCGCAATACCTTTGAGGCACGTGGCTATTCGGCCTGGGACATTTCATCGCCTGCCTTTATTCTCGACAATACGCTGTGTATCCCCACCATATTCATTTCATACACAGGTGAGGCGCTTGACTATAAGACCCCATTGCTCCGTGCCTTGAACAGTGTTGACAAGGCAGCTACTGCTGTTGCCAAGTATTTCGACGAGAATGTAAAGCACGTGAATTCATATCTGGGCTGGGAACAGGAATATTTCCTTGTTGATGAGGCTCTCTATTCAGCCCGCCCCGACCTGGTTCTTACAGGCCGTACACTTATGGGACACGAAAGCGCCAAGAATCAGCAGCTTGAGGACCACTATTTTGGCGCAATACCATCGCGTGTAGAGGCCTTCATGCTCGATTTGGAACTTGAATGCCATAAGTTGGGAATACCGGCAAAGACCCGTCATAATGAGGTTGCACCTAACCAATTTGAGCTTGCTCCAATATTTGAAGAGACAAACCTTGCCAACGACCACAATCTGCTTCTTATGTCGCTTATTGCAGAGGTGGCTCGTCGCCATAATTTCCGTGTGCTTCTGCACGAAAAGCCATTTGCAGGTATCAATGGTTCAGGCAAGCATAACAACTGGAGCCTCGGCACCGATACCGGTGTCCTTCTGTTTGCACCGGGCAAAACCCCGATGCAGAACCTCCAGTTCATTACATTTGTTGCCAACGTAATGGCAGCTGTTTACCGTCACAATGGACTTCTTAAGGCTTCTATCTCGTCGGCAACCAATGCCCATCGTCTTGGCGCAAATGAGGCACCGCCGGCAATCATTTCTATGTTCCTTGGTTCGCAGGTAAGTGCAATACTCAATAAACTTGAGACAAACACCAAGGATGAACTTATCTCGCTTTCCGGTAAAGAAGGAATGACATTAAATGTATCGCAGATTCCTGAACTTCTTATCGATAATACAGACCGTAACCGAACATCGCCATTTGCCTTCACTGGCAACCGCTTTGAGTTCCGTGCTGTAGGTTCGTCGGCCAACTGTGCATCGGCAATGATAGCACTCAATGCTGCAGTAGCCGAGCAGTTGATTATGTTCAAGAAAGCTGTCGATGAACGCATCGACAAGGGTGAGACACTTATACACGCATTGCTTCAGGAGGTTAAGAATCTTATTGTATGGTCGAAGCCTATTCATTTCGACGGCAATGGCTATAGTGATGAATGGAAGGCTGAGGCAGCAAAGCGTGGCCTTGACTGCGAAACTAGCACTCCGCTTATCTTCGACGCTTATCTGGCTCCTGCAAGCATTGAAATGTTCAAGAAGACCGGTGTGTTCTCTGAAGTTGAGCTGAATGCCCGCAACGAGGTGAAGTGGGAAATCTACACTAAGAAGGTTCAGATTGAAGCACGTGTGCTCGGTGATTTGGCAATGAATCACATAATCCCGGTAGCCACACGCTATCAATCAATATTGCTCGACAATGTGTTTAAGATTAAGAGCCTGTTCCCGAAGGAGAAGGGCCTTGCAATTGCCGAACAGGATATGACCCTGATTGAAAGCATGGCTAACCACATGAGCCTTATCAAGAATATGGTAAATGAAATGGTTGAGGCACGCAAGAAAGCCAACAAGATAGAGGATGAGCGCTCAAAAGCCATTGCTTATCACGATACAGTGGTTCCTTATTTCGACCAAATCAGATATCACATCGATAAGCTTGAATTGATGGTTGATAATGAGATGTGGCCATTGCCAAAATATCGTGAATTGTTATTCATCCGTTAATTACCGTATGTATAACGATTATTCTCAGATATAAGATGAATCATGAAAAAGGAGGCTGTGTTATCATGGACAGTCTCCTTTTATGTTTTTTAGTATTATGGAAGTATTGAAGCATGAATGTGGCATAGCGATAGTTCGCTTGTTGAAGCCTATTGAATATTACGTTGAGAAATACGGCACTCCCTACTATGGCCTTAACAAGCTGTATCTGTTGATGGAAAAACAGCATAACCGAGGACAGGAAGGAGCTGGACTTAGCTGTATAAAGATGCATGCAACGCCGGGTAATGAGTATATCTATCGTGAACGTGCCGTAGGGGCGGGTGCAATAAAAGAGATATTTGCCAATGTTCGTCAGGCTATATCAGCTTCCGATGCCGAAGGATACGAAGCTCCTTATGTTGGTGAAATATATCTTGGGCATTTGCGCTACAGCACAACCGGTAAGTCGGGGCTTTCATATATTCAGCCGTTTTTGCGTCGGAATAATTGGAAAGCACGCAATATGCTGCTTTGCGGCAATTTCAATATGGCAAATGTTGAGGATATTTTCAAGCATGTGGTGTCGAAGGGACAGCATCCTCGGATTTATTCGGATACATTCTTTTTGCTTGAGCAGCTGGGAGCTGAACTCGATTTCCAGAACCAGATGCTCTTCAACAAATTCAAGTCCTCGTGTTCATCGGATTCAGAACTTACATCGAAGATTGAGGATAACATTGATTTGAATTCAATCCTTAAGAAGTCGGCGCCATTGTGGGATGGAGGTTTTGTGATTTGCGGCGCTACAGGCAGCGGCGACGTGTTTGCTCTCCGCGACAAGAATGGCATTCGCCCCGCATTTTTCTATACCGACGATGAGATTTGTGTGATAGCATCCGAGCGTCCGGTGATTCAAACCGTTATGAATGTTGGCATCAGCAATGTGACTGAATTGCGTCCCGGTAGTTCCATAACAATTACCAAGAAAGGTGAAGTATCCATTACCGATATACTTGGCGAAGGAAAGAATGAGCGTTGTTCGTTTGAACGCATCTATTTCTCGCGTGGCGGCGATTGTGACATATACCGTGAGCGGAAGGCACTTGGCGAGATGCTTGCTGCACCAATTCTGCGTGCCATTGACTACGACCTCACCAACAGTGTGCTGTCGTTTATTCCAAATACTGCAGAGGTGGCATATCTCGGAATGATTGAAGGCCTTGAGAAATATCTCAACGGGCTGAAAGCCGATAGAATTGCTAAACTCGATCCGGTGCAGTCTGACTATCGTGAGCGGATTGAGGAAATATTGAGCGAGCGCATCAGAAATGAAAAAATTGCCTTCAAGGATATAAAGCTGCGCACGTTCATTACCGAAGGTGGTTCGCGCGATGACCTTGCTGCCCACGTTTACGATGTTACCTATGGAGTGGTTCGCCAAGGAATTGACAATATAATTGTTATCGACGACAGTATTGTGAGAGGTACCACACTCAAGCAGTCGATTATAAGAATGCTCGACCGACTTAACCCCAAACGCATAATCGTGGTGTCGTCGTCACCGCAAGTGCGTTATCCCGATTATTATGGCATCGACATGTCGAGCATGGCTGAATTTTGTGCGTTCCGTGCAGCTATACAATTGCTAAAAGATAAGGGAATGATGAGTGTCATCACCGATGTTTATCATAAGTGTGTTGCCCAGATTGATGCTCCCGATGATAAACTGGTTAATTACATAAAGGATATTTATTCACCGTTCACCGATGAACAGGTGTCGAAGAAAATTGCGGAAATGCTTACGCCATCTGATTGCAAGGCTGAAGTAAAACTTGTCTATCAATCGGTTGAGGGTTTGCATAAGGCCATACCTGACAATCCAGGCGATTGGTATTTCTCTGGCAATTATCCAACGCCCGGAGGCATAAGAATGTCGAACAAGGCTTTCATAAATTATTATGAGAAGTTCTTTGTGAAGAAATAATATATAAACTATTGGGGATATTGGCATGCCGGCTAAGGGGTGTCGGCATGCTTTTTGTTGGTATTGCATTGAAATTGTATAATTGCAAAAAGATAAACAAATATAGATATGCCAACCGACACATCCAATGCCAAGCGCCACTATGAAATAACAAAGCAACGAGTGCAGACAGAGTTAAGGGAGCAACAATGTGCTGCCTTGATTGAAAAGAAATCATACCGCATGATAAGCCTAATCACTGTGTTGTTCGACCGATACTTCATCGACCCGATAATTGGCTTGTTTTTCCCGGGGTTCGGCGATGTGTTGTCGGGAGTGCTCGTGATTCCTTTCATATATTTCTCGCTTGTGCACGTACGTTCTGTGCCATTGACGGTAGCCGTTGTTTACAATGTAATGAAAGATGTGCTGATAGGGTGCATTCCCTTCTTTGTGGGTGATGTAATCGATGCATTCCACAAAGGCTACAGTGCCAATATGGAATTGATCGACGGATACATCAATAACGATGTGGAGATAATACGTAAGGTCAATCGTAAGGCAGTGGTCTCGGCAATTTTCACAGTGCTTGCCATGGCAGCTGTGTATTTTATGATTAAGCTGACGATATTGATGTGGGAAAAGCTACTTGCGTTGTTTTAGTATAATTCATAGCGAGAATATGCCGGTGATGTCGTCGTATTTTACCAACGACTCACCCACCAGTTCACGCACTATGTTCTTAATGGTCTGGCGTGGGAAGGATAGTGTGTTGTAGAATTCGCTCATTGAGCGGGGTTTAAGTGATAACATATACATTATTCCTTCAATTACCTCTTGCTTTGGATTAGTTCCTGATAGTTGGCGTTTGGCGATGCAGTAGTCGCAGTGCCCACAATCCGAGTTGCGGTGTTCGCCGAAGTATTCGAGAATTATGTTTTCGCGGCAGCAATCGTCGGCAAAGGCATATTTCAGCATGACGTCGGAGCGGTATTGAATGAGTTCGCGACGTTCCTCGTAGGCCGATTTCGGAATAACTACATATTTCGGGAGTTCCCGCGAGGTGGTGTAGATTATATAGGGCGTCCGCTTCCTTGGAATGTAATGAAGAATGTGCTTGCGGGTGAGTTCAAGAAGTGATTTATAGATAGTTTCCTCTGAAATGTTGTGGCGATATGACATTTCGGCCTCATTGATGAAAACATAATCGGCAAACAGACCTGTATAAGTGCGTAGGAGAGCTTGCAGCACATAAGCTGTTTCCGGTGTTTCTCCTTCAATATTGTACAGTTCCGACTTGTTGGCAATAATCATAACCCGAGATTGTGTTTCAACCTCGTCGACAAATTCTATGTAGCGCGACTGTGTAAGTATTTTCAGCGCATTGTAGGTGGGTGTAACCGGAAATTTGAAAGTACGGCAGAATAGCACAAAATTGAATTCGTATATTTGGTTATATCCCGATTCAACGGAGACCTCAAGGAAATTGCCAAGCATTTCGTATACCTGCAAAATGAAATCTTTGTCGGGAAACAGTTCGGCCACACGACGGGCAAGAACATTTTTGTCGTTTTTTGAGGCAATGGTTACAGCATATGAGAGACCACCGTCGCGTCCGGCGCGTCCTGCCTCTTGATAGTATTCCTCAAGCGAAGAGGGTAGGTCGATATGAACTACGAGCCTTACATCAGGCTTGTCGATACCCATGCCGAAAGCATTGGTGGCAACTATTACACGCACTTGGTTGCTTATCCATTTATTCTGTATATCGTTTTTCTCTTCGTTTGACAGCCCTGCATGGTAATGTGATGCTGGAATGCCATATAATGTGAGTTTTTCAGCTATTTCCTTGGTCTTGCGGCGGCTTCGGGCATATACAATTGCTGAGCCGCCAACCGACTGTAGTATATGAATGAGTTCGTCGTCTTTATTTGTTGCTTGCCTGACCACGTACCGCAGATTTCTGCGCGAAAAGCTTTTCTTGAACACGCGGTAGTCGTGAAACTTAAGTTGCTTAACGATATCGTCGGCAACTTTTGGAGTAGCGCTCGCTGTTAGTGCAAGGATTGGTATCTCGGGGTATATTTCACGGATTTTTGAAATCGAGAGATATGATGGACGGAAGTCGTATCCCCACTGTGAAATGCAATGCGCTTCGTCGACAACTATCATTCTCACCGGCATTTGTCGGAGGTTGGCAATGAAGTTTTGCGAGTTGAGCCGCTCAGGTGAAATGTACAGGAATTTGTAATTGCCGTTGATGCACTTTTCGATTGAGCGACGCATTTCGCCTATGGTAAGGCCCGAATAGAGATACAAGGCCTTGATGCCGCGTTTCACCAAGTTGTCAACCTGGTCCTTCATCAGCGATATTATCGGGGTGATAACAACGGTGAGGCCATCGGTCATAAGCGATGGCACTTGGAACGTCAATGATTTGCCGCCACCTGTTGGCAACATGCCCAAGGTGTCGTGGCCGTCAAGTATTGAGTCGATTATTTCTTCCTGAAGTTCTCTGAACGAGTCGTATCCCCAATACTTGCGAAGGATTTCATATTTATCCTTATTGGCCATCGCTGCACTCGCCGGGGCGAATGTCCTTAATCATTAGCTGCACCGAAGAGTTGGCTTGGTGCTTGTTCTCCTCGATTGTATAGCAGATGTCGAACGTCTTTCCCGCTTTTATCATATCGAAATGTTGCGACATATTGAATGCTATGCCGTTGATTACATTTCCCGACTCTTCGTCGACCATTTCGAGCTTTATATGTTCCAGTTTCTTCCCTACAAGTTTGCTGGTTCCATAGTCACGGACTGAAAGAGTACAGAACACAGGTTTCGAGTTGCCGGCACCGAAGGGGTTGAATTGCTTCAGCAATGAAAGGAACTCAGTGTTTATATCGGAGAAATTGAGATATGTGTCGATAGAGATGGCCGGAGTGAGTTGCTGCGGCTCAATGGTATCGGCTACATATTGTTCGAATCGGCGTGTGAATTCGGGAATGTTCTCCTCCTTGAGCGACAGACCTACGGCATATGTGTGTCCACCGAAATTCTCAAGCAGGTCGCGAGTGGCTTCTACGGCCTTATATACGTCGAACCCTTGCACCGAGCGCGATGAGCCTGTGGCAATGCCGTCGGCATAGGTGAGCACCACTGAGGGCTTGTAGTAAAGTTCCGTCAGGCGCGATGCAACAATTCCGATAATGCCTTTATGCCAATCTTTGTTATAAATCACGATTGAGCGCTTGCCGTTGTTGAGTTCGCCGCTGTTTTCAAGAATCTTGTTTGCTTCTTCGGTAATTCTTTTGTCAAGTTCTTTTCGGTCTTGATTGTAACGGTCGATGTTCTTGGCGCGCTGATAAGCATCTGAGGAATCTTTCGATACCAGAAGTTCGACAGCTTCCATGCCCGATTGCATTCGTCCCGATGCATTTATACGAGGCCCAATCTTGAAAATCACATCGCTGATTGTGATTTCCTTGTGCGAGAGATTGCATATTTTTATTATGCTTCGAAGCCCTACATTCGGGCTGAAATTAAGCCGTTTGAGGCCATAATAAGCAAGAATGCGGTTTTCACCGGTCATAGGCACAATATCGGCAGCGATGCTGACGGCAACCAGGTCGAGCAACGATTCGAGTTCGTTGGTGTCGTTGAGTGAGTTGCTAAGGGCAAAGGCCTGCATGAACTTAAAACCCACACCGCAACCGGAAAGGTGATGGTAGGGGTAGGGGCTGCCGGGAATCTTAGGATTCAGAATGGCCACGGCTTCAGGTAATTCGTCGTCGGGCACATGGTGGTCGCAAATGATGAAATCGATGCCATGTTCTTTGGCATACTTTATTTCGTCGATTGCTTTAATGCCGCAATCGAGCACAATAACCAATTTTACGTTCTTACTGACGGCATAGTCGATGCTTTTGAGCGATATGCCATAACCTTCTTCGTAACGGGTCGGGATGTAGTATTCAAGGTTGGAATAATAATTCAGGAGATATTTATACACCAATGCCACCGATGTGGTGCCATCGACGTCGTAATCGCCATAAACCATAATCCGTTCTTTCTTCCCTAAAGCTTTGTTCAGCCTACTCACAGCCTTATCCATATCTGGCATCAGGAATGGATCGTGCAGATCTGACAATGACGGGTGGAAAAAACACTTTGATTCGGCAACGGTGGTGATTCCGCGCTGAATCAAGAGCTCACTAATTGGCTTGCAATTAGTTACTTCCTTCGTCAATGTCGTTTCTAATTTTTGCTCGTCTGATGTAAGTGGCTCGTAATTCCATTTACTTATCATTTATATAGTTTTTTATTTATCATAGCGAAAGCATCTAACTTGTAGATACTTGCGGTGGCAGATAAATGGTTCCCCTTGTCATTCGTGGCTTATGGCCCGAAAATGGGAAATCTACCCGAATCCGGCTGGCACTTATGTGCTTTGTTGTCCGGATATGTTATATTACGCAAATATACTGAATGTTTTTGGGCTTTCTATATATATGACAAGATTTAACGCAAAAAAACTTCACAAAATGTTCTTACGCCTAATTGCTGTTAAGGTGAACATCGAGCTGCGGGAATGGGAAGTTGATGCCCGATTCTGGCAATTCATTGTATATTTTCTCGTTTATGTCGTAATACACGCTCCAGTATGTTTCCGATTTTGTCCATGCTCGTGCCATGACGACAATGCTGCTGTCGGCAAGTTCCTTGAGCACTACTGTGGGTGGGGTTACGATTAATCGGGCAAGCTTTATTTCGTCCTCGGTGTTGATGCCTATCGGGCTTGGTTGCTTATGCCATTTGTTCCCGTTTTCGGGTTCGGCCGGTTGCAGTTCAGCAACTATTTTTTCAGGACCGGCAATTATTCGGCTGTCCTCGGCGAGAATTCGTAGAATTTCTTTTCGGGCTATATCGATGTTATCGCCATATGAAATGGAGATGTTCCATTCCACTTGACGGTACCCTTCTTTTGAATAGTTGTTTATCGAGCCTGTTGACAGCTTCCCGTTAGGTATTATAATCGATTTGTTGTCGACAGTGTTCAGGATTGTGAAGAAGATTTGTATCTCCTTTACTTTTCCGCTGTATCCTTCAACTTCAATGTAATCGCCCACCTTATATGGTTTGATTAGGAGTATGAGAACCCCACCGGCAAAATTCTGCAATGTTCCGCTCAGTGCCATACCCACAGCCACACCTGCCGAGGCAAATAGGGCAATGAACGAGCTGGTCTCGATGCCGAGAATGCCTATAACAATGATTATCAGGAAGAACATCAATGCAAACTTAAGCAGGCTCAGAACGAATGTCAGGAGCGACAGCTCTACGTTTCGCTTAATGAGCAGGGCCTTTATTACATTGTATAGCTTGTGTATTATGAAGCGCCCTACATAGAATACGAAAATTGCAATAGCAAGTTTGAAGGAAAAATCGATGAGACTGCCTGCAATTTTGTCGATGATGTCGGGAAGTGTAAGGTTTGAGAATTCCGAAACCTTTTCGGCATGTTTAAGCTGGGCTATTGAATCGATTTTTGCGTAGTCAATAGATGTTGTTGTGAAATCGCTCATTTTTTGTTGACAGTATCTTTATACCAATCCAAAGAGGTGTAATAATTCTCGTTAGTTTCATTACCGATCCCCATGATGTAGGTGGATAAGCCGCTGAAATTATCGATGTTTATGGTTAGCCGTTGCATTATGGAGGAGGTTGCCGCTTTATATATTACTGCTTTGTTGTAAGCGGCTTTGAGTTCCGAAGACTGTTCGTCGGTAGCCATTGCCTCCATATATTGCAGGTAGTCGAAAAACAGGCATTTGCCGTCGGAAGGCAGAACGTATTGTTGAATGCCACTGCTTCCGACGGACTTATTGTTGGCAAATATTCTGGCCGATATAGAGGCAAGTGCATCGAGAGCGGAGCAGTCGACGAGCGCAATAGTGGCCGATTTGTATTCTCCGGATTGTGCATTGTAATAGTTAAAGGTGTTTTGACAAGCAGCCACCAGATCGGGCGTGTCTTTGCATAAAGCCGGGATATTTTGGTTATATGGCATTCCGTCGCCAAGAATCACTGTCGGGGAAGCAACAAAGTAGCGAGTCTTGTTGCGAAGCTGGTATGCAATTTCCACACATCCAAAATAGCATACGTCGCAATAAATGAAATCGAACATATTGTCGGGCAGCGCATCGGCAAGTTCGTTGACACGCATTTCGTATGTTCCGTCCTGCCCATAGTTCCGTACAATTGGCATGTTTGCCGCCATGGCTTTTGTTGCATTGCTACGTTCGAGCTTGAGTGCCCATCCGCTGGCGTGTGACCAAAGTACAAGACCGTAACTTTTGGCCGGAGCCAACGACTCGACGTCGCTGATTACGCTGCTCATTCGGCTCACCGATGTGGCAGCCACGGAATTATCGTATGTCTTGAGTGTGGTGCGGGTGGCAACTCCGTTGGTGCTTGTTATTTCGAAAAGGGTGGAATTGTTGTCGTAGTTTTTTAAAAAAACGAGGAGACGACAACCGTTAAGCGAATTGCTGCTTACCGCCGATTCCATCTCCTGTAGGTCGGATTCGTCGTAACCATTATACCCCAAGCTGTTTGAGGCTATCATATACACCAGAATTGTGCGTTTTGCTGATGTAGATGGCTCATTGTCGTTAGAGCAAGAGGTGGCAAGAATCAGGCCAATAAAGCATGCCAATATGCTTTTTAGAAACTTAGTTATATTCGACATTTTTTGCTAATTTGCCACAAAATTACATAATAATGATAAAGTATAAAAACGGTGAAAGTATAATTGACTAATTTTGTAGTCCATTAAACAATGACAATGATGAGGCACATTACCATAAAAATAGTTTTGATATTTACCGCCATTATAAGCTCGGTGTTTACGTATGCATCGGAGCATTATATGGAGTATGTAGATTCGGCTGATACATATATTAATAATAAAGAGTGGGCAAAAGCGGAGGAGTTTATTTTAAAGGCATTGCACGACGAGCCGGCAAACTATAACAATTCGCTATTGTTGTCGAACTTGGCCACAATTCAGCGCATTGAGGGGAGAGACGATGAAGCTGTAAATAATTATTCACTTGCTCTGAATATTACTCCAAATTCGGTGACTTTGCTCAATAACCGTGGTATGCTTTACTATGAACTCGACAGCCTGGCTTTGGCCAAACGCGATTTTATACGAGTGATGGAGCTAGACAAGAAGGATGTGGATTCAAGGTATATGTACTCAATTATCCTAATTGAAGAGTCTGATTTAAAGGCGGCAAAGGATGTGATTGAAGATATGAAATTCATATCACCGATTTCTGCCGAAACGGTCGAGGTTCAGGCACGTTGGAACCAAGCTTCTGGTAAATATAAGGATGCCATAAAGCAATACACGCTTTTGCTCTCAAAAAAAAAGCGTGTAGACTGGATAATAAACAGGGCGGAATGCCACTTGGCAGTTCGTAATCTGACACCGGCCGGCAACGACATTAACGATGCGCTTAAAATTGAGCCGGAGAACGCGTACTTGTATTTGTTGAAAGCAAAACTCAATAAATATCTTTACCAAAATGATGAATCGTTGAAAAATCTTGAAAAGGCTGTAAGCTATGGCATTAACCGCGAATATGCCGAAGCATTCGTTTCAGAAGCCGGACAAAATTGAAAAAATGGCTTGCACCATACATTTTTTCTGTGTAAATTTGTTCGATGTTTTGCATTATTGACCACATAGAATACTTGATTCAGCGGCACGAATGTGTTGTGATTCCTAATTGGGGAGCATTTATTGTTCATACCGAGCACTCTCTGTATGATGTTGACAATGAGTGTATTACTCTCCCGTGTCGTTCGCTTGGATTCAATCCGGCATTGACATATAACGATGGCATGCTTGTGAGTTCAATAATGCGAAAGGAAGGAATAAGCTATGAAAAGGCAAATTCCATAGTTGACGATGAGGTAAAGGCTCTACTGATTCAGCTTCATTCTGATGGGGAAATGTCTATGGGAAGAATTGGCTCATTTGGAATTAGCACCGATAATGTGATAGTTTATCGAAATGACTCTCAGATTGAATGGCCCGTTTTCTTCGGATTGCAAAGCCTCAATATCTCCAAGCTGGACAATAGGAAGGTGGATGACGAAATTGAAGATGAGGAAGTGAACGATGGCAGGATGCGAATTGTACCTGTATTTGGCCGAGTGCTCCGATATGCTGCAATGTTGTTGTTTATGCTCACATTACTGTTTACACTTTCCACTCCGGTGCCGGTAGACATGAATGATAGTCAATTGGCAAGTTTGAATATCATTAAGACAGATATCGAGACACGTAACCGTATAGCAAGTTATAACGGTGCATTGTCGATATCCTTGCCCACAGAATCGGTGGCTGTTGTTTGTGAGAAGTCTGGGCAGATTCCCTTGGCCGAAGCTGTGGTTGCTCAAGAGGATGATGTTACCGACAAGTATTGTGTAATTATTGCTTCCTTGCCCTCGCTTGAAGCTGCGACAAAGCATATTGGCAGATGTGCCGAGAAGAATCTCAGAATAGTAGAGAAATCGGGCAAATACCGTGTGTGTATATATTCAAGCAATGATATGTCGCAGGCTCTGGATTATATGAATAAAGTGCGAGATAAATATTCTGATGCTTGGATAATGCGCAATTAGGATATTAATCAACATTTTTTTGATAACGAGCTTACGCACATGCCAATATAGTATGTGCGTTTTGATTAATAAAATAGTTTTTATTCCTTTGTATAATAATATCAGTAAAATATGAAAACAGCATTAATAAATAAGGTTATAATTGCAGTAGCAGCAATAGTGTGTTCGGTAAATTCCGCATATGCTTTGCAGATTTCAGATTTCACTATATCGGGTTGTCGTCCGGAACACCCACAAAAAATGGTGTCGGCAGCCGATGGTACCTTCTATTATCAGATGACTGATAATTCGAAGATAGAGAAAATCGACTATAAGACCGGAAAGTCGCTTGGTGCTGTGTTCGATTCATCTACAGCACGAAACTGCACTATAAAGAGTTGGGACGGATTCATAATGTCGGAAGATGAATCAAAGATACTGCTTTATACAAATGTAGAGAGTATTTACCGATATTCGTTCAAGGCCGAGTACTATGTGTTTGAAGTAAAGCGCAACAATTTGAAGCCGCTTACTACAAAGGGACAAGTGGAGATTGCAACCTTTTCGCCCGATGCCCGTATGGTGGGTTTTGTATTTGAAAACAATATATATCTTAAAAAACTTGATTACGATACAGAGGTGGCTGTAACCACCGACGGCAAGATAGGTGAGATAATCAACGGTGTTCCCGATTGGGTATACCAAGAGGAATTCGGTATGCTGAATTCGTTGGCGTTCTCATCAGACAATGCTACGTTGTCGTATCTGAAATGGAATGAGACAGATGTTCCGACATATACGTTTCCCATTTATGAGGGCGTGTGCAACCGGCACAAGGAATATTCGAAGTATCCGGGTGAAT